>NZ_JAYUPA010000673.1:0-3879 GCF_043760365.1 Armatimonas sp. | reverse complement strand
TTGTTGGGGCCAGGGTCTCCCCTAGCTTCTTAGCCCGCAACCACGCCGCCTCTTTGTCACCAACCGCCACCAGAAACGCACCGCTCGCGCCGGGCTTGGGAGCCAGTGCTGCCAGTGAAGTGCCGTCGAAGAGCGCCACAATCTTACCGTCTTTGTCCAGTGCCACAGAGAAGCTCTCGCTCGTGAGCTTGGGCAGCTTGCCGGTATCTGTGGCGATTTGCAGTGGCTCTCCCAGCACAATTCCCTCAACGGCAACGGTGTTTTCATAGAGCATGGTCTGCCACTGTGGCTTCTCAACCGCGAGGCCCTTCTTGGGAAACTCCCGGTGCCCCTCCGAAAACGCATTGAACGCGATAATCAGGCTGAGGCCCTGCTTGCGACACTCCGCACTCATGACTTTGAGGGGATCAAAATCAGCGGGCAGCTTGTAGGTGGCCCAAGGCCGCACCCACTCGGTGAGCTTGGGGGCGAACTTACTGGGGTAGAGCGTCTCCCCCAGGATCGGCTTGACATCAAAAACCACGGTATTGAACCCGACACTCTTGATCTTTGCGACGAGCGCTTGAATCTTCGGTGCCGTGTTCACCCGGTCTATATTAGCGGTCGCATCCACCCAGAGTAGCCGCCCCTGCACTTTTTGCTCACGACAGAGTGCCTGCGCCAGTCCGTAGCCCGTGTTGGGTTCATCCAGCAAGACGGCAGGCAGGTGGGGAAACGGCAGCGTCATCTGCGCCGCAGGAACAGCGGTTTGGAGAATCATTACCGCCTATTCTACAGCCTACGCGCTACTTTATAGCCTAAGGACGGTAGTACTCGGGGTACTTGTCTGGATCCCAGGCGAGCTTGCCCAGCCCCATGTAGACTGCGCTACTTCCCATCCAGAGCACCGTAAGCTGGGCCAGCAGAAGAAAGCCGCTGGGTCGCCCTTCCGGGCAGTACGGCTGCGACGGGAAGACGTCTTCCTTAGCGGGGTACGGTGCCTGCCAGACTGGCCCATAGCACACCCACCGTGTGCCTTTGACATCCTCACGGATAATGTAGGGTGGAAAGAGCCCCATACAAATAACCAGAACAACCACCGCGATTCGCAATAGACGCTGAGCCGAGTTCATCTGCACGCCCCTCCGATATTTTATCTTTAACACTGTACCACTTTCCTGCGATACTGTGCCGTATGAGCTATAAAGATGCCTGCGTTCGCCATGAAAGTGGCGGATACTATACCCTGGACCTCCATGAGCTGGGACTGGAGAGACCCGCACGCCTTTTCTTCACGGAAAAACTCTTCGGTCAACTTGAAGAATCGGTATTTACTCAGCTTGCTTGGGCTGCAACCTACCCTGGTGTCAAGGACTTAGTGCTCACCCCGGATGCCCATGTCGGCAACTGCGTCCCCGTCGGTTGCGTGATCTCCACCGATGGCACACTGCTCCTGGCACCGATTGGCTTTGATATTGGTTGCGGAATCCTCTGCTTCAAGTCCGATGTGCCCCATAGCAAGGGGCTGGATGAAAAGCTCCGGCGCAAGTTCAGCGAGGAAGTGATGCGTCGCATTGGCCTTGGCGTTGGACAACGCGGCAATATCTCCGTCACCAACAAGCAGTTTCAGGAGATCATCCGCACCGGCGCGGCGGCCCTAGGCTACGAGCGAGAGAACTCCGAGCGTGACTTTCTGCCCGTTGACGATGGCTGGGAAGCGCCGGAGCGTGCCTTTAATCGAGGCATTGGGCAGCTCGGTAGTTTGGGAGGCGGCAATCACTTCGCAGAGCTTCAGTACGACCAAGACGGCTATCTGTGGGTGATGGTACACACCGGCTCGCGTGGATTTGGCTTCCAGCTTGCGCAGCACTACATGTACGCCGCCCGGGCCGAAGTCAAAGACCGCCACGGAATCGGCGTCGAAGCGACCTACATCAAACCGGACTCCAAGCTCTGGTGGGGCTACAAGAACGCTGTCTCCGCCGGGGCAAACTTCGCCATTGCCAACCGACTCTATCTCTGGGAGCAGATCGGCACCGCATTTCGCCGCGTCTTTGGCAAGGAGCCCGAGCTAGTCTACGAGATCAGCCATAACCTAGCGCAGCCCGAGAAAACCCCCGACGGCGACTCAGCCTGGGTGCACCGAAAAGGCGCGACCCGTGCCTACCCCGCAGGCCACCCGGAGCTAGTCGGAACCAAGTGGGAAGCGACCGGCCACCCTGTGCTCATCCCCGGCTCGATGGGCGACAATAGCTATATTTTGCGCGCCCGTCCCGGCGCGGCCAACGCCCTCTGGAGTGTCAATCATGGCTGTGGCCGCAAGATGAGCCGGGGCGCGGCCAAACAGAGCCTCACCCAGAGCGGCGTGAATCGGCAGATGAAAGCCTTAAACGTGATGGTAAACGCGGGTGGCAACGTCCCCATTGACGAGTCGCCCGATGTCTACAAACCCGCCAAAGACGTGATAGATGCCGTCGTCGCCGCCGATCTTGCCACCGTGGAAACCATCCTCACCCCGATTGCCAGCATCAAAGGAGTGGATTAGAATTAGGGCGATTGCATATCAATTCGTCAGGAGCCTCTCCAAAAACGTATCATCCCAGCCCGCTCGCAAACGACGATTCTTAACACCAACCTTACTGGTACGCTCCTGACTCAGAAGATTTACACAAAAATGACGAAGTATCGCCAAGTTCTCAGCGCCATGATCTATTCGAACTCGGCAATCATCTTCACGAAAGCCAACATCCAAAACCCAATGAAGGCGATTTTCAACTCCCCAATGCTCACGAGCAAACCTGCCCATTATCGGAGCATCCGAGGCTCCCTGGCACAGTACACTGGTAATAAAATAACGACACTCCTGAGAAAGCTTCTCTTTGCCGGTAATTTTCTCTTTCGAACGGCATTGACGAGTTACTTGAACTAAAGAGTGAAGCTGGCACCAATCCTTGGTTAAATAATCCCAGCCATCCAAGGCATCAAGACGAATAACTCGGCATAAACGTGTATCAATTCGACCATGTCCTTTTTCCGTTTCTAGATGAGAAAACATCTCAATTTGGGTCGCGTTAGTTGTTAAACTACTCGTGGCAGAGGAGCGAATCGCGAAGAGTTTCTCAACCGCTTCATGAAGTAGCGGATGATTGTCTTTGAGAGCCAAAAAGTAATCCCCACCCTGCTCGATAATCTGACGTGCAATCTGCTTTTGGCACCCCAATGCATCGGTTGTAACTAAACAGCCTGCAATATCTAAACGTTTCAGCAAGGCTGGAATTGCAGTAATCTCATTGGATTTATCCCGAACGGCTTCTTGTCCAAAAACGAGTTTTTGCTGGCAGGCCCAAGCACTCACCAAGTGCAGAGCTGCTTTTCCCGTTGCCGTATCGAAGGAGCGTCGCAGAGTTTTACCATCGAAAGCAAGGATTTCTTTAACACCCTCTGCTTGGCTGGCGGACGGGTTTTGGCTGGCAGACAAAATTGGGTCTGAATTTGTGCCCAAAATAGTTCTAATCGCCTGAACCCATTGCTCGAAGCACTCTTGGAAGTCTTTTGGAGCGATACGGGCAAAGACCCTTCCAAACGTATCGTGAGAGGGGATACCTGCTTTCATATCGATTTTGGTTCGCAACCAGGCGATTTTTGCGTTTCCAAACTCCTCAAAGGCGACGAAATCCTCTGCTCCACAGAGCATAGCACACAAGGCAATGAAAAGAATGTTGATGAGAGGATGATCCCGGTTACGCTCAATTCTTGGATCGGGTATATCTTGGAAGTGCTCTATGAGGGAATATCGCGTTGTTTTCTGGGTATCCGTGGCTTCTATCAATGTCGTGAGGCCCTCCTGAGCCAAGTGCATTTTGGCTCAGAATACCTCGGATTTTATATGCAATCGCCCTT
>NZ_JAYUPA010000672.1:0-3881 GCF_043760365.1 Armatimonas sp. | reverse complement strand
CCACCGATGCCACTGTCACGAACTGGTTTGAGCGTCACCCTAAGACTCCTTTTACGAGCAATCGCCGAACGCTTTACGGCGCGATGATCGAAGCGGGTTTTGTGAACTATCCCAACGAGTGGTGGCACTTTGAGTTTGGCACACGGCGCTGGGCCGGGGGCCGGGGCATGAAAGTTGCACTCTACGGATCCGCGGAGTAGCCAGCTATGGAAATGCAAGACACTCAAGAAATCAAAGAACTCGTGGTCTTTTTTTCCTACGAGAACGAAGAGCATCCTAGGCGGCTCGCGGAAGCGATGCTTGCGGAGCTGAAAATTCCGCATCTTGCGCTGGGAGTGGATGCACTCACGGGGGGCTGTGAGCTGCGTCTTTACTACCACAAAGAGACTTTGAGGCTCGTACAAGAGTATTTTTGCAGAAATACTATTGTGCACAATATCACCTACCTTTAAATACCATGCAGATCCTAATCGTTGACGATGACACGTCGGCACGTAAAGTCCTGGCGGGGCAGCTTGCTCAGCTTGGTCATCGTGTCCGCACGGCTGCCAGTGCGGATGACGCGACCTGTAGCTACCAGCGCCTCGGAGCGGATGTGATCATCACGGACTGGAAGATGCCCGGCACCGATGGCCTAGCACTCTGCCGCCGCCTGCGTGAGACGCGTAGTGATGCCTCGCCCTACCCCTACATCATCTTGCTCACCGCCCACGATGGCCCGGATTGTTTCCTGCGTGGCATGGAAGCGGGAGCCGACGACTACTTAGTTAAACCGCTGGACATTCGCCATCTCCAAGCCCGTCTGATCGCTGCCGAGCGTGTCACTACCCTCCACCGACGGCTTTTTGAGGCATCGCGCACCGACGCGCTCACAGGGCTTTCCAACCGTCTGCGCCTCAATGAGCGCCTCGCTGTTTTGCGCGAACAAGTGGAAAATACCGGCATGGGGATCACGCTGGCACTCTGCGATATTGACTACTTTAAGCGCTACAACGACCGCTACGGCCACCTGGAGGGCGATCTGGCACTCTGGCGCGTCGCCGAGATTCTCCGAAATGGCGTGGAAGGTGTCGGACAAGCGTTTCGATTTGGCGGCGAGGAGTTTTGCCTCATCATCGAGAGCCTCCCCCCACCTGCCACCGACACGTTGGAGGCTATCCGGCAGACTTTGGAAAGCGCCGCCATTGCCCACGAGGCCAGTGAGCTAGGCGTTCTGACTCTCTCTCTCGGTGCCTCCACACTCCGCCCCGGCGATGGAAAGTCCGGCGATCAGCTTCTCTCCGAGGCTGATACTGCGCTCTACCAGGCCAAGTCATTTGGGCGCAACCAGCTCGCCCCCAAAGCCTTCGAGCGCCTCTCGCACCGGCAAAACACGGGGTAGAATAGGGTGTGCTCCACCGAATTCGTAATTTTCTCTGGCTCGACGATAACCTTGGCACCTCGGGTTTAGTGCGCCCCGAGCAGCTTGACTGGATCGCCGACGCGGGCTTTGTGTGCGTCATCAACCTGCTCCCCGACGAATCCGATGCCTGGTTCCCTGAGGAGCCCGGGCTTGTGGAAGCACTCGGCATGGAGTTTGTGCGCATCCCTGTGATCTGGCTCAAACCCACGCGTGAGAACTTCGAGACGTTCTGCATCGCAATGGACGAGCGTAAAGACAAAAAACTCTTTGTTCACTGCGCCGCCAACATGCGCGCCTCTGCATTTCTCTATCTCTGGCGCTTACGCAACGGCCACGACGAAACCGCCGCGCTAGACGATCTGCATGACATTTGGGAGCCCGACGGGGTCTGGGCGGAGTTTATTGAAACAAACCGTCCGTGAGTACGCGCTGACTCTCTTCGATGAGGTAGGGTTTACGTCGCCCGCCGCGCCCGGTCACACTGCGTTCGTGGACGCGTGGCTGGAGGCGGGCTACCACGGTGAGATGAGCTACCTCAAGACGCGCAAGCGCCTACGCGGCGGCCCACTCAACTCTCAAAAACTCCTCGGCAAAGCCCGAAGTGTGATCGTCGTCGCGCAGAGCTATGACTTCCGGGAAGCCTACCCCCTAGCCCCCGCCGGGCGGGGGAGTGCAGGGCAAGGTCTTATCGCACGCTACGCACGGGGCGAGGACTACCACCGCGTGATGTGGGAGAAGCTCAACACGCTCCGAGACTGGCTGGCCGACGAGTTTCCGGGGACGCAGAGCCGGGGCTACACGGACTCGGGGCCGATCCGGGAGCGGGAGCTGGCGGCGCGGGCGGGGCTCGGGTGGCAGGGGAAACACACGAACCTCATCTCACTGAAGCTGGGGAATTTTTTCTTTCTGGGTGCACTGCTCACCTCGCTCAAGCTAGAGCCCGATCTACCTTTTGACAGTCATCACTGCGGCACGTGCACCCGTTGCCTTTCTGTCTGCCCGACAGGAGCCATTGTGGCACCGATGGCACTCGATGCCCGGCGCTGCATCTCGTATCTCACGATAGAGCTCCACGGTAGCATCCCCGAGGAGCTACGGCCTCTCCTGGGTGATCATATCTTTGGCTGCGATGATTGCCTTGCTGCTTGCCCCTGGAACGACAAAGCCCAAGCCGCCAATGAGCTGCGGCTCTTCGGCGGTGATGGACAGGTGGACTTGCTAGAGCTTCTAGAGTTACTTGCCACCGAGGAGGCATTTGAGCAGCGCTTTGCGGGAAGCCCGATTCTACGGCCAGGGCGCACGGGCTTGCGCCGCAATGTCTGTGTGGCACTGGGCAACGTGGGAGGGCCAGAAGCCATCGCGCCGCTAGAGCGCGTTGCCCAGACCGATCCCTCTGAGCTTGTGCGGGAGCACGCCCGCTGGGCGATTCGCCGATTGTCCGCCGGTTGAAACCGGCGGCTATGCGTACCTCGCCGAGACGGCGCGGCCCTTCTGGGCGCTCTGCACGGCCAGATCGAGAATATGCACTGGGCGCCGTGCCCACTGCGGGGTGATAATCAGCTCCGCCGTGCCTTCCAGTGTCGCCGCGATATTATTGTAGAACTTCTGGCCCTCGCTGGGGAGATTCTTGCCCTCGCGGATCATCAGCTCACTGCCTTCGTGCTTACGGATGATAAACCGATCGAAGTGCATGATGTAGGTGCCCGTCGTCCCGGTGATCTCTAAAACGCCGCGCTCGTTTTTCGGATGGCTGTCGAGATGCGAGACATTGAGCGAGAGCCAGCGGCCCCCCTCGAAACGCGCTACAAGCTGGGCTTCGTCCTCGTTGACATCCTCGCCGTAGGGGAGCTGATCCTGCCAGAAGCCGTTCTTGGCGTAGCCGCTCACTTCAATAAGTGCCGAGGGCTGAAGAATCTGAAGGGCGTACTCTAACAGATGCACGCCCCAGTCGTAGAGAATGCCGCCGGAGATGCTGCGCTGCGTGCGCCACCACTCGCCGGGCTTGCCCCAGCCACCGATATGCGCCTCGATCTTGTAAACCTCCCCAATCTCGCCACTGTGGATAATTTCGAGGGCTTTGAGGATATGCCCATCCCAGTGCCGGTTGTGGTAGGTCGAGAGGAGTACGCCCTGCTTCTCGGACTCCGCGATCAGTCGGTCGCACTGCGCCGTGGTCACGGTCATGGGTTTCTCGATCACCACAGCACGCCCGGCCTTGAGGCACTGGAGCGCGAGAGGCGTGTGGGTCGCATGCGGCGTAATCACCGTCACTAAATCCACATCGGTCTTGCTCAGTAGCGCCGCCGCCCGGGTGTAGGTCTTGATGCCCGGGAAGTCCTGTCGCGCCGCCTTGAGCCGCTCTTTGTCTAAATCGCACACGGCGGTGGGGATCATCCCCGCCCGCTCCATCTCACGTAGGTGGTGACGGCCCATGTTAAACGCCGCCCCATAGCCGATCACCGCAACTTTCTTTGCCATG
>NZ_JAYUPA010000671.1:0-3881 GCF_043760365.1 Armatimonas sp. | reverse complement strand
CCGTGCCGGGCTCCCGAATCCTATTCCCCAGCCCGGCACGGGCTTTGCAGCCGCAGGCTACCGTAGACGCCGATTTCAATCGGCGGGATTGATTGGCGTGGCATTACTCTTGGGAGCAACAGGCATGGCACGGGCACAGGGAACGAAGGCGGACTACGAGCGGTCGGCGAAGCTAGGCGAGCTGTCGCGGGGGAAAGTCTTTCGCACCAGTGTTGCTCCTAATTGGCTTGAGGGCGGACGGCTCTGGTATCGGCTAGAGAGTGGTCCTAGTGTTTTTGAGTGGGTGCTGGTCGAGACCGATGGCAAGCTCCAGCGCTTTGCCAACGAGGCGGCGCTCAAAGCGGCGCTCGGAGGGAAGCTGGGTGTTGAGAGTGTTCTGCGGCTCTCGGCGCGGGTGCAGCCTGGTGAGGCGGGCGAGCGGGTAAGCCTGGTTTTTGACAACCAGACCAGCGGGGAGGTCGCGCTCTTCTGGGTGAATGGGGGTGCGCGGACGCCGTATGGAACCGTCAAGCCGGGCGAGAAGCGCGAGATAGGAACCTTTGGGGGTCATGCCTGGGAAGTGCGTGATGGGGCGGGTAAGACGCTGGGCTATGTGACCGCGCCCAGTGTCGCTGCCACCGTGATCGTGGATGGGAAGCGCGCCGCCCCGACACGCCGCGAAGCGCAGCGCGGCAACCCGGGAAGCTCACCCGATGGCAAGTGGATCGCGTTCACGAAAGGCGACAATCTCTGGGTGCGGCCCACACAAGGCGGCGAGGCGGTCTCCTTAAGTAGTGAGGGCAAGCCCAAAGACTCCTACAACGGCACGGGATTTTTCTGGTCGCCCGATAGCAGCAAGCTCGTTGCCTTTCGCACGGAGGCGGCGCAGGAGCATAAAGTCTACACCGTGCAGTCGTCGCCCAGAGACCAGGTGCAGCCCAAGTTGGTGACCCTGGATTATTTAAAGCCGGGCGATAAGATCGAGCACCCGCGCCCGGTGCTCTTTGATGTGGCGGTGAGGAAAGCAATAGCGCTGAGTGAGTCACTCTTCCCCGATCCCTGGAGCCTTCCCGCCCTCGGCGACTCCGGCTGGGGCGCGGGCATCACCTGGAGCGCGGACTCGTCGCGCTTCTTCTTTGCCTACAACCAGCGCGGACATCAGCTCCTGCGCGTGCTGAGTGTGGATGCGCTCAGTGGAGTCGCAAACACACTCTTTGAGGACACCACCAGGACTTTCATCAACTACTCGGGCAAGTTCTGGACGCGGTATCTTGCCAAGTCCAATGAGATTCTCTGGATGAGCGAGCGCGACGGCTGGAACCACTTTTTCGTCCACGATGCCACCACCGGCAAGCTCAAGCGGCAGCTCACCAAAGGGGAATGGACCGTGCGCGGTGTCGAGAGCTTCGACGAGGACAAAGGCGAGCTGCTGCTCAAAGTGGCGGGCCGCACACCGGGCGAAGACCCCTATCATGTCCACTACGCACGAGTCTCTGTGGCCACCGGAGCCCTCACGCCTCTCACCGACGGCGACGGCACCCATAGAATCGCACTCTCGCCCGACGGCTCCCGCTATCTGGACAGCTACTCCCGCGTGGACTTGCCGACCCTCACCGAGCTACGAAGCGCTGCCGATGGTAAGAAGCTGGCGCTCTTAGAGAAAGGCGATGCCACGGGGTTGCTGGCCACCGGCTGGAAGCAGCCCGAGCGCTTTGTCGCCAAGGGCCGCGACGGCACTACCGATATCTGGGGGGTGCTCTGGCGGCCCATGAACTTCGATCCGGCCAAAAAATACCCTGTGATCGAGCAGATCTACGCCGGGCCGCAGGGCTTCTTTGTGCCCAAGCAGTGGAGCAGCAGCTACGGCAATGCACAGCAAATCGCGGAGCTTGGTTTTCTGGTCGTGCAAATAGATGGCATGGGCACCGACGGCCGCAGCAAAGCCTTCCACGATGTCTGCTTCAAGAACCTCAAGGACGCGGGGTTTTTAGACCGAATCGCCTGGATGAAGGCACTGGCGGCAAAGTACCCCTATCTCGATCTCACCCGTGTTGGGATCTACGGCGGGAGTGCGGGTGGACAGAACGCGCTGGCCGCCCTGCTCTGGCACGGCGACTTCTATAAAGCCGCCGTCGCCGACTGCGGCTGCCACGACAACCGCATGGACAAGGCCTGGTGGAACGAGCAGTGGATGAGCTACCCCGTGGATAAAAGCTACGAAGAGAGTTCTAACGTGGTCAATGCGCATCTGCTCACCGGCAAGCTCTTGCTCACGGTCGGCGAGGTGGACAGCAACGTGGACCCCGCCAGCACGATGCAAGTTACGGATGCGCTGATCAAGGCCAACAAAGACTACGAGCTGATCATCTTCCCCGGCGCGAATCACGGTGCCGGTGAGAGCCCGTATGGAAAGCGCCGCCGCATGGACTTCTTCGTCAAGAACCTAATGGGAGTGGAGCCAAGAGGGAAGTAGCTTGGACCCACCCGGCGGCACCACCGCCGACCCTCTTCCTGATTCCGCTTCGCGAGGAAGAGGGTTTTCGGACTTAGTTTCTCTGGTATGCTGGCCATAGGAGGGAATTATGAGCCGTTTTCTAGGAGCGTTGTTGGTTCTAGGAGTGCTGGTACAGGTTGCGTGGGCGCAGCTCTCGCCGCCATTTCATAAGACCTGGGAGACTAAGGTCACAGATCAGCTACAGAGTGTGGTCTTGGATAGTGGCACGCTCTACTACGGAACGTCTAATTCCTACGGCGCACTGGAGCAGGTTACCGGTAAGCGGCTCTGGGAAGTGGTTCTGCCAGAGAAGTACTTTGGGACGGAGGTCGCGTTTCACCAGGGCACGCTCTATGTGGCGGTGGGGATGCAGGGCCTGCAAGGCTGCGACCCGAAGACGGGCAAGACCCTCTGGAGTGTCCCGAGTAGCTACTACCCAATTCCTCCTAGTAGGCTCCAAGATCGGGTCTTTGCAACGCCGCGTGAGGGCTTTCTATCCGCGATACACACCACAACGCACTATACACTCTGGACACGCGACCTGAGACGTGCCTATGCCCCTCAAGGCAATGCGAGCATGCATGGGCCATCTGTGGTGGTGCCTTTGAATGCGAAAAACCTGCTGGTCGGAACCTACGATGCCGAGGTATTTTGCCTGGATGCCCTTACGGGGAAGCCGCGCTGGCGAACTGCCTTTCCGCCTCCCACCTACCGAGGTGAGGTTAGTGGTATCACAGTCGGCTCCCGAATCTATGTCAGCCATGACGGTACCCTGGAGGCGCTGAGTCCTCAAACGGGCCGCATCCTCTGGCGCTTTACCCGTGAGGACGACTTCTCTGCAGCCTTAGAGTTACCCGGTGGGCGTCTCGTGGTGATGACGCGTGCAGGAATGCTCTACATCGTGGGAGCCGACGATGGGAAGCTCCGCGGGTCCGTGCGGGTTGCGAGAGATGGCCACACAGGAATCGCCCCGCCGCGCCTGCTGGGCTCGCAGCTCCTCGTCGGTGCTGATGAGAAGCTCCAGGCGTTTGATGTTCACGGCAAGCAGCTCTGGGAGTGGCCCCTTGCCAGCCCCGGGGACAACTTTATCAACACCGAGCTCCCCGCGCTCTTTCCCGAACCCAGAGGCATTGTGGTTGTCGGCTTTCACGAGCTTGTGCACTTTTCTCTTGGTGCACCTGCCGGAGCCGCCCACGATCCTGCCGAGCGACGCGCTCAGGCGCAAGAGCTTATGGCACACTTGGACGACCTGAGCTTCGAGCAAAAGCGCCTGCTCACGGCCCTCGGCGATGAGGGTTTCGAGACACTTCTGCCTCTGGTGAAGGAGCGTATCGCCAAGAGCAAGCCCAAGGGTGAGACAGCCAATCATCTTCAACGAGCTCTCGAAACTCTGAGTCTTGTGGTGCAG
>NZ_JAYUPA010000670.1:0-3890 GCF_043760365.1 Armatimonas sp. | reverse complement strand
AAGGCTTTTCGGATTGCGGGGCGTCGCAAAGTCCTGATCCAGCGTGCCGATCTGATGGCACTACTGGAACCCGCTAGACCCAGCGAGCCATTGAGTGCAGCTTGAAGATTTTAAAGTCGCACCCTTCTGACGTAATGCTCGTTGCATCCCAGAGCGGATGGATGCATACTTACAACGCACGAAGCCCACTGAGGATTGCATCTATATCCACCTGGGAAGTGCAGAGAACTTTTCCAACTAGAGATTTCCAACTGGCTGATTCATGGGTATAAGTTCGAAACTCGTCCATGATTCCCAGCCAAAAGGGATGATCTAGATATAGATCATCCCTTTTTCCCTTATCAGAGCCTATTTCTTCTGGTTCGAAAACGGATAATTCATTTTTGCTTGAAAACATAGTTTTCGAACTTTTTAACTCTTGAACGACATCCAACAGATTACGGAACAATTCTGTATACTCGACGCTGGCTCCAGCGGGGGAAATACTTATGCTGGAAAATGTATGGCGTAGAATGGTGCGTTTTCTGTCTGTGGGTGCCTGAATAAACTGTGATGAACAATTTTGCGTCAGGCTAATTAAGGTTGATACATCATCCATAAAGCTCATCTGCCTCTCAGAGACAGTGCCGAGACGCTCGATAATGAGGTCTTTGTCGTGGGAAATCTCTTGTTTTTTGCGCTCAAAGTCTTGCTCCGTGACAGAGTCATCGATTCTCATATCCAGCAGGCGGCTGAGTCGCTGTTCGGCTTTGGTGAGAAGGCGTTCTAGCTCTTCCCGACTCTCCTCGTGACGAGATTGCTCATCCTGGTGTGCTGCCTTCAGGGCTAGGCGTAGCCACTCGGATGTCTTGGGCATGGTGAGCTTGAAAGCAACAAGGTAGGGAAGAAGCTCTGAGTCGAGAGTATCCTCGCGGATTGAGGCTCGTTCAGTGCAGATTTTTTTCTGCCGACAGTACCCATAGGTGTGTCCTTTTTGAATCTCCCATGTCAGTCGTTTCCCACAACCCGAGCAGTAGACAAGACCACGGTAGAGATGGTCGTGATGCTGTTTCAGAGTTGCTCCTACCCCCATATTGGGGCGGTTGATTCTGCGCTGTACCCGATCAAACAGCTCGTGAGAAACAATCGGGGGATGAACTCCTTCCCATATCTTGCCCTCAAACAGCATTTTGCCAACGTAGAACGGATCTTTCAGCATGAGATGAATATGGCTTGAGTGGATCTGGCGATCCATTTTGGTTCTGAGACCTTCTTTGTAGAGATGATCCGATAGCCGGTGAACAGACCATTCTCCCGTGTCGTACAGGGAGAACATTTGCATGATCAACGGTACTCGTACAGGATCGGGCTGGATAGGACTTCGAGCGTTAGCCTTGTTACGAATGTAGCCAATAGGAGTCTTATTGGGCCAGATGCCTTGACGAAGCATGGTGTCAGTTGACTTGCGAACCTCCTCACGGAGGTTATCGGTGTAGTTCTTGGCGAGAACAACGCGCATCCCCCAATTGAGTTTGTCACCAGATCGAGAGAACTTATGCAGGTCAATGCCATCCTTTACACAGTGTAAGTGCCGATTGGCGTCCGCTTCAAGCCAATCATCAATCATCACTCCATCTTTCAGTCCAGAACGAGTCAGCCGATCTACTTTTTCTACAACAATATGTTGAATCTTGGTTTTATTGACTTCATCCATGAACGCCTTAAACTTCTTTCGGCGTAGATGCTTTGAAGCTGTCTCTGAAAGTCGGAGCATGAGAGGCACTTCAAAGCCTCGTTTAGCGCTAAAATCGCGCAATAGATCCTCTTGCGCATCTAAACTATAGCCATCTTCTTGCTCTTTTGAACTGACACGACAAATAATTGCGGCTTTTTGAATCATAAAATAGAAAATTAAATAATAATTAAACACCAAAAAAGGGCGGTTCTGTGCTATCACATCCAACGACTTTCGTACGTTTTCTGGCAGAACCGCCCTTAATAGGCAGAAAAAGTTATGACGTTTAAGGATGGGATAGCAGTGGGAACATAGCAAATTATTTAAGCCCCTAACAGTGCTTGATACACTTCGACAAGCCATTCGGCGAGTGCGGTCGCTTCTTCTTTAGTAAGTGATCGGTGCCATTCTTCTTGAACGATGATAATAAAGTCGTCTATCAGTTCAGGGGGAAGCATAGAGTAATAGTGAAGTAAGGCATAGATAAGAAATGATTAAAAAGAGCCTGCACGTCGGCGCGTGCCATAGTGCAGGCTATAAGTTTTTATTTACTAGATGGCGTGTTCCGTATCTCCGCATTTGCGGAGATACGGAGATGCGTATTTACGGAAGTTACATTTTCGGGAACGGCTGCCCTATCAACTCCTCGGCAGTGACGCGTCCTAAGCGCCGCCACCGAGGTTTGAAGAAACTGCCGTCTGGCTTTCTGTCGAACTCGACGATGTCGAAGCTCTCAGGAAACTGCCAACGCCCGGTATGTGTGTTGTGCACTCCCCGGTCGGGGTAGTGCTCGATCACAATTGGCGGTGCGGCAGGTTTTTGCAGGAACTCCCAGGACAGAGTTGTCAGCACCTCGATTCGATTCGTCACCGACGTTCCGGGATTTTGGTCAAGTTCGGTGAAAATGGCGATGACTGGTCTAGGTTCCTTTGGCTGGTAGAGCCGCAGGTAGCAGACCGACTTTACGCCGTGATACCCCTTGTAGTGCCAAGGGCCATCGTAAACAATCTCGGCAGGTTCGGTTTCTTTCAAGCGACTACCAACCTTTCTTGTACGGAGTAGATCGCTTCTGTCGCGGCTGTCATCGTGGCGATTGGAGTTGGAGTATCCAGCCCTTCGCCGACGACATCCTCCACTGCCTCACGACAGAGGGGAGTCCAGTGGAGCAGGCGACGCTGGCGAACCGCAGGGGCATTATCTGCCGCCTTAGGTTTGCGTCGTCCCGTCCGTAGGCTCGTGGCGGGGCTGTTGCAGTTGGGGATGGTCTCCTTGAAGAGAACCAACCCCAGCTCCTCGTCGAAGTTCATCCGGATATTGCCCATCTGATAATGCCTTGCGGTGTAGTGCTCGATGAGCAGAAACTCCAGCTCGCATTGCACCTCGCCGAGTCCTTGGCGGAACCCGTTGACGATGCTTTCCAGCCAAGGGCCGGTGGCGAATCCTGGCTCTGAGGGAGACCAGCTCACCAGCACCACTGCTTCTTTCATTTCTCCTTCAGAGACAGGCACGAAGACCCGCACCCGACAATCCGCCTTGCGCTGCTTGCTGTCTTCCAACTCGAAGCGCTGATCTAAGCTCTTTTTCATGAGTCTTCTCCTTCTTGTATCTCGGGTGCCAAGTGGTAGACCAGGCAACCTTCCGCGTCCTCGGCGTTTAGCCAGTAAGCGGGAAGCTCGGTGACTCCCATTCTCACGGCTTTGAAAAGTCGCATCCAGCAACACAGAATCACGGTGCGATCTTCTAGGGCAGCGACGATGTGGGGTACGGTGAGGTCAAGGCGCATGGCCCGCTCCTCAACCATATCCGGTCGCCACTGTCTGCAAAGCTCCTCAGTAATGTCGTACTCGGCCAGAACCAGCGGGCTTTGTGGCCGGGTGCTAGTCGTGACGATGTGTGCAGCATGGCCGACGTTCCAAAGGTACGTGTGGCCGAAGAGTTCTTCTCGTAGGATCACGTCACCAAAGGTTCCGTACTCCTCTGTCTTGGAGGCGATAATCGCCTCGCGGTCGCTGGCTCCCGAAAGAGCCGGTATACCTTTCATGGCTAGTGCCACTGATTTCATGGCTTTCGCCGTCCTTTCTTGCCTTGTGGGCCTTTCTGTGTGTCCATCGCTGCCAGCTTCGGAGGCTGGGACTTTGGGGGAATCTTCATGACGAGCACCTGCTCGGCTTCCTGT
>NZ_JAYUPA010000669.1:0-3893 GCF_043760365.1 Armatimonas sp. | reverse complement strand
AACGACGGTGCCAATATCGCCACTCTGAAGTCCAGAGTCTATCAAGTCAGTCATCAATACAACCTGGTCTAATTCCTGAATCATTTCTCCGCCTCCAGAGGGTACGCTGTCACGAAACGAGGGTAAGTCTCTCCCTCATCCAGAAACCAAACGGTTCGCACATTAGGAGTGCGGCCGTCCACTGCGAGGAACTTGCCTTCGACAACAAAGCGCTGACCGAAGGGAGTCACCTCCTCCTTGGTTATATCGTTTTTCACTGCGTGTTGTCGAAGGGCTATTGCAAGTTCTTCCCAGCGATCCAGAGAAAAGCCATAGGCATGAAAGAAAATGGCTTTGCCACGTCCATCACGATGCGTCAACGACAGCAGGTAGTCCACGATCTTAGCCTGGGGCACCTCAGCAGTTTCAGCGTTCGCAAGGTGCATCTTACTCCTCGACGCGAATCCAGTTGTAGACTTTGCTGACGGCGGGCAGGCGGCTGATGACATCGAGCGCTCCAAGCAGATGGTGCTCGCGGCTTTTATGGGTCACCCAGACAATCTCGGCTTCGTCGCTGGGAAGGGCGCGCTGGACGACGGACTCAATGCTGACATCAAAATCCCCGTAGACATTGGCGATGCTCGCGAGCACTTTGGGTTTATCCATCGCATGAAGACGCACATAGAACTTACTCTGCACTTGCTCGCTGGGGAGCATGGGGCGCGTCAGATGGCACGTACAACCGACACGGCCTGTGGCATTCGAGAGAATATTGCGCGCGCAGGCGATCAGGTCCCCGACCACAGCGCTTCCGGTGGGCATGCTGCCCGCGCCGCGCCCGTAGAACATCACATCGCCCACCGCATCGCCGCGCACAAGAACCGCATTGAAGACATCGTTCACACTGGCAAGGGGGTGTTTATTGGGCAGGAGCGCGGGATGCACCCGGGCCTGCATTCTGCCATCCGGATGACACTGCGCGGAAGCGATCAGCTTGATCTTGTAGCCGAGATCCCGCGCGACGGCGATATCGCGGGCCTGGATATGGCGGATGCCCTGCCGAGTCACTTTGTCCTCGTTCACCGTCGAGTTAAAGGCAAGTGACGAGAGAATCGCCAGCTTGTACGCGGCATCGTGGCCGTCCACATCGCTTGTCGGGTCCGCTTCGGCGTAGCCCAAGCGCTGGGCATCGGCGAGGGTGGGAGTGAAGTCCGCGCCTTCCTCGGTCATTCGCGTGAGAATATAGTTGGTGGTGCCATTGACAATGCCCATCACCTCGCGGATATTGTTGCCCGCCAGGCTCTCCTTGAGCGCTGCGATAATCGGAATGCCGCCCGCCACTGAGCCTTCGAGGAAGAAGTCTTTCTGAGCCGCCATTGCTGCGTCTAAGAGATCGTGACCCGACTTTGCCATCAGTTCTTTGTTGGCCGTGACAATATTTTTGCCGTTTTGAATCGCGCGGTGCAGAAAACCGTGGCACGGATCCACGCCCCCCACCAGCTCCGCGAGAATCTCAATCTCCGGGTCATCTATCACCTCAAACGAGTTGTCGGTGAGAAGCGCCGGGTCAACGTCCACATCGCGTTTTTTATCGAGGGTGCGTACGGCGATTTTTTTAATCACCAGCTCTGCTCCGACACGCCGGGAGATCGCCTCCGCATTTTCCTGGAGAATTCGCACCGTGCCCGAACCAACCACGCCCAGACCTAAAATTCCAATTTTGATCTGACGCATCGCTTAGCTTTCTAGAAGTATCAGGGCATCGCCCGGATGGACGAGCTTGCCGCTCTCCGCAGGAAGCGCCACGACCTTGCCCGCATGATCCGCGAGAACTTCCGAGAATACCTTCATGGCCTCGATCATCCCGATGGGCTGGTTCTTCTCCACTGAGTCGCCGATCTCCACAAACGGGGGGGAGCCCGGAGCGGGTGATCGGTAGAAAACCCCCATGATAGGGGCCTCTATGGGGATCCCAGAAGGCGCGACCGAAGCAGCAACGGCCTCGACGGGAGGTGCCATGGCGGTAGCCAAAGGTAGAGGAGTCGCAAGAGCAGGGGGGGCTGTTGTACGCAAGGTCACCCGGAGGGGGCCGTCTTCGTAGCGAAGCTCCGCCAGATCATGCTTCTCGACCAGCTTGGCTAGGCGCTGTAGGTCTTCGGGGGCAATCGGAAAATCAGACACGCGGCATTTTATCACGATTCGCTATTTGAACCAGGTACAATGGTTCGTGACACGATTGCCATTTTTTGACGACGATACGCCCCACGAGGAGTGTGGGGTTTTTGGGGTCTGGGCTCCGGGAGAAGATGTGGCGCGCATGACGTTCTTCGGGCTCTTTGCGCTTCAGCACCGGGGGCAAGAGTCGGCGGGGATTGCGGTGAGTGATGGAAAGCGCATCGCCCTTCATAAAGATATGGGTTTGGTGACACAGGTATTCGATGAGGAGATCCTGAGCCGTCTGACGGGCCACAGCGCTATTGGGCATACGCGCTACTCCACTACGGGGTCGTCGGTGTTGCGAAATGCCCAGCCCATATCAGCGTGTTTGCACGGCACTAAGGAAGTTGCCGTCGCCCACAACGGCAACTTAATCAACACCGATGTTCTTCGGGCGGAACTCATTGCACGGGGCTACAAGCTCGAATCCACCAACGATTCCGAGGCACTGGCACTGCTGATCGCCGAGAACCTCGGCGAGAGTGCCGTGGAGGCGGTGCGTCTGGCGATGCAGAAAGCGGAGGGAGCGTACTCGCTGGCGATTCTTACTCCCAACGAGCTGATCGGGGTGCGCGATCCGTACGGTGTCCGGCCCCTGTGTCTGGGGCGGCTCGATGCGGGTGGATTTGTGCTGGCGAGCGAGACCTGTGCGCTCAATACGGTGGGTGCCACTCTGATTCGAGAGATCATGCCGGGTGAGATTGTGGTTATTAATGAGAAGGGCTGGCGTGTCGAGCCGGGGGTCGCGATGAAGCGGCAGGCGCTGTGCATGCTGGAGGCGATCTATTTTGCGCGTCCGGACTCTGTCATGTACGGCCAGAGCCTGCATGCCGCACGCCGACGGATGGGCGGCGAACTCTCTCGTGAGCATCCGGCGCCGGGGGCCGATCTGGTGATTGGTGTCCCGGACTCAGGCACTCCGGCAGCACTGGGTTTTGCGGAGGCGAGTGGGATTCCCTTTGGCGAGGGGCTGATTAAGAACCGCTACATTCAGAGGACGTTTATCCAGCCGGATCAACGCATGCGCGAGATGGGCGTACGTATGAAGCTCACCCCGATCCGTGAAGCGCTTCAGGGCAAGAGCGTTGTCATGGTGGACGACACGATTGTGCGTGGCACGACAACGGGTAAAGTGGTGCGCTTGCTTCTGGAGGCAGGAGCGCGGGAAGTGCACGTGCGCATCTCCGCGCCGCCGGTGAAGTGGCCGTGTTTCTACGGCATTGACATGGCGACTCAGGATCAGTTGATTGCGGCGAGCCAGTCCGTTGAGGCGATCCGCCAGAAGATCGGGGCGACGAGCCTGGGCTATCTTGCCGAGGCGGGACTTGCCCGGGCGATGTCCGTTCCGGTGGACAACTTCTGCCTCGCCTGCTTCACCGGCAACTACCCGATCCCCGTGCCCGACAGCTTGAGGATGGAGAAGCTGGCGTTTGAACCTCCGGTGAGTTAAGACGACACGTGACTGTCCATTGCCTTGCATCTGGTTCGTCGGGGAATGCATTTCTCATTAAGTCTGATCAGGGGGCACTTCTGGTGGATGCAGGGCTTGGGGTGCGAACTCTCAAGCGCTGGTGTGGGGAGCGTGGGGTGGCGCTGGAGAACCTGAGTGGCGTTTTGGTGACCCATGAGCACGGCGATCATAGTGTGGGGGCGGTGCCGCTGGCGGTGAAGTACAACGTCCCGATTGTGGCGACACC
>NZ_JAYUPA010000668.1:0-3911 GCF_043760365.1 Armatimonas sp. | reverse complement strand
TCCAGCGGGTCTGTTTTGAGGTTGTAGAGTTCTTGTGGCGCAAACGGACTGTCCTGCAGCAGCTTCCAGTCTCCCCGACGCAGTGCCTCGATAGTCTTTCCCCCGTAGGCCACACCGCCTTCACGACGGACAAAGTAGTGATCGCGGCTCTCAGGCGTCTCAGGCTCTCCTCGAAGCGAGGGCAAGAAACTCGTGCCATCAATGCCAGGTGGCGGCGACACGCCCGCCACCGAACAAGCCGTGGCGAAGAGGTCCATGGTCAGGGTCGTGCGCTCGGTAGTTGTCCCCGGCGCAATCACGCCCGGCCAGCGCGCGGCTCCCGGAACACGCAGGCCGCCCTCGTACATGTGGCCTTTTTCGCTACGCCAGGGGCCGTTGTTAGCCCCGTTGGCCAGCACGCCGCCGTTGTCCGATGTGAAGAGCACCAGAGTGTCTTTCGCCAGCCCCGTGCGCTCCAGCGTGTCGAGCACTTTCCCGACGCCCGCGTCCATGTGCTCGATCAGGGCCACCAGCTTAGCGCGTTTCTCGCTCATTCCAGGTTCGCGCTGCTTCAGCCGGGGGCGCTGTCGGGCGTGGGCTGAATCTCGCCGTGGACATGGGAGAGCGAGTAGTAGAGGTAGAAGGGCCTGGCTTGGTTCTTGTTGACGAAATTCACGACATGCTGGTGCATCAAGTCCGGCATGTACTCTTTTGCGCCCGGGGTCTTGCTCTGGCCGTTCTCCGTGTAGGGCTGTTTCTTTCCCTCCTTGCTCCAGTAGACCCCGCTGCCATTGAAGCGCAGGTAGTCGTCGAAGCCGAACTCCGCCGGGCCAAGCGGGAGCTGGCCCCACTTGCCCACCATAGAAGAGGTATAGCCCGCCGACTTCAGCACCGTGGGCATCATGGTCTCGACCTCGGGCTTCATCTGGCCCGTGGCGTCTTGATTGGTCGCGCCCGTGCGAAAGGCATAGCGCCCGGTCAGCATGCAAGCCCGCGACGGCCCACAGAGCGGGGCGGTGTAGCCGTGGGTGTAGCGCGTCCCGCTTCTAGCCAGCGCATCAAGATTGGGCTTCGCGGGCTGGGCGGATTGAGCCGCAGTGGGCAGGGCAAGCAAAGCAAAAGCAAGACAAAGTGACGTTTTCAAAAGGTACTCTCGCGGGTCGTGATCGGGCACCAGCGCGTGGTCTGGAAGTGGTGCAAAAGTGTCTTGAGCGCGACGGGCGATGCGGAGCCCAGCTGCTCCAGCGCGATCGTGGCATGACCACGCACATAGCGGTTGTCATCTGTCAGCGCTTCGGCGAGCGCGGGCACGGCGGAGACGGCTTTCTCGCGGAACTTGGCCAGGCCGTAGGCGGCATTGAAGCGCGTCTGGCCGTCGGTGTCTTTGAGGAGGCACGTGAGGGCGGGCACGGAGAGCTCTGGCTGGCTCTTTATCTGTCCCAGCGCATCGGCGAGCTGCCGCCGCACAAACGCCGAAGGGTCGTCGGTAAGTGCCGTCAGCGCGGGGATCGCTTCTGCCGCACGCACCCCGAGATCGCCCAGCGCATAGATAGCAAACCCACGCGTGCGCTCGCTCTCAGAGGCAAGCGCCTCGGTGAGTGCGGCAAGCGCCGATACCCCCGCCACACTCAGCCCATAGCATGCCGCGCGGCGCACCTCGTCGCGCTCGCCGTCGTGCAGGAGGCCCTCACGCAAAATCGCCACGCCCACCGCGCCGAGGCCCCCAAGCGTGTAGGCCACACTTAGCCGCGTCTCCTCCGAGCTATCCCAGAGCGCCGTTTTCAGGGCTTCTGCATCGCCTGTCGTTTCCCACGCTGTCTCGCCCGCCAGCCAGTGCCACATCTGCCGCCAGAGCGGGCTCCGAGGATTGTCGGCGAGCTCCGCGCTCAGGGGAATCTCAGCCGATTTACGGTTCCAGTGCGCCTCGGTCGGCTCGTCGAGGCGTGTGAACTGGAACTTGAACATGTAGCGCTCTTTATCCGTGTGGTTGGGAAACGCCCGGTGCCACAGATCGAAGTGGATCAGGATCACGCTCCCCGCCTCGCCCGCAACCGGAAGCCCGATGCCGTCGGGATCGAGCGCGGCCTCCTCGTCACGGAGCGGCAGCGTCGCCACTCGCGACTCGTAGTACTGGCTCCCCGGAATTGCGCCCGTCGGCCCGATCTCTACCGGGGCATCCTGCGGGTAGTACATCGCCATGATCCAGCGTGGATGATGATCGCGCACCTTGGAGTAGCCCCAGTAGCTGTCTTTGTGCCACCCGCCGCCCTTGCCACCCGGCCCATTGGGATGGGCAAACCGGTGCACATGCATCACGTAGGAAGATCCTAAAATACTGGTGAGTGCGCCGCGTACCGCAGGCGCATCGAAGACCTCCTGCACCTCGGGAAGGCGCGGCAGGATATTGTTGCCCGGATTGCCCTCCTCGGCCAAAATCTTCTTTGTCTTCTCAAAAACCTGCTCATGAAATGCAGGCGGAAGATCTACTTTTAGCACACAGTAGCCCTTCACGATAAAATCGCGCATCGCTGCATCGTCAAAGAGAAAATCATCCAAACCCATCTGCCTTGGCTCCTTCACGCTTCCCCACCGAAAGCCTGCGGGAATGATAACAGATTTAGGGAATAGTAATCAAGGAGAGGGGGATGGGTTCAAAGACGCGGTCGGGTCACCGGATCAGGCAGCTTTTGTATCGCCCAGCCGAGTAACCTCCTTAACCCCTACTGGTCGCCGTGCGATTGCCTAAAAAGCCGCAGTGCCCGCGTAAAATGAGAAATGTTCTGCGGAACGGCAATCGGGATCTGCGGAGTGATCATCTCAAGAGGCATCCAAGTAACCTCGGCACCGACCATATCATCCCCTGGCGTGACCGCCCCGCCAAGATACTCAACGAGAAAACTAATACTTAAGAGCGAGATTTTTTCATCCCATTGAAACGACGATACATCAACTGGCCCCAAAAGACGGTGCCGGAACTCAGTACCAAGTTCCTCGCGCAACTCACGCTCCAGCGCTTCGGTGGGACTTTCGTCCGATTCGAGTGCTCCACTCGGAACCTGCCAGCCTCCTTTTCGGGCGCATCGCAGCAGAAGAAATTCCTCGTTTGCATTGACAATAAAAGCAAGAACCGCAGCAGGAAATGTCGCAAATACTCGCCCGGACTCAGACACGATTTTTGGGCTATCACTCGATTTAGTAGGAGACATACTCATGCAGCACTCCGCACACGCCCCTGTGCCTGTCCTGTGTCCCTCCACTGTTTATACGGCAGGTTGGAGAGGTTCGCGTTGAAGTACCGCGCATCGCTGGTGATCTCCGCCCCGACCCACTCGGGCAGCGCGATCTCTTGCGCCTCGGACTCCAGCTCCACCTCCGCGACTACGAGGCCCTCATTGTCGCCGAGAAAGGCATCCACTTCCCAGCGAAGCCCCGCGTGCTTGACAATATGGCGCATCTTCTCCACCAGCGGCCCCTCGCAGAGTGCCAGCAGCGCTTTGGCATCATCGAGGGGAATAGTGTACTCAAACTCTGCCCGGCTGGCTCCGGTGGTCAGGCCTTTGACCGTCAGAAAGCCCTGCTCACCCGCAACCCGGACACGCACGGTTCGGTGCTTATCGCGGTTGAGATAGCCCTGGCAGTAGTAGGTCGGTGAGGCGCTCTGCCAGTCACTGCCCATCACCAGAAACTTCCGCTCTATTTCGGTATTCGGACTCACAGCTTCACTCCGTTGGGCGCAGTGAACGTCTCGTCCTCGACGTTGCCGGTGTTGCGGGTGGCGGCGGGTTCAAAGAGCAGTACTTCGGCCTCGCTCTCAGCAACGGTGCGGTGCTCGACGCCGCGTGGAACGACGCACAGCTCGCCGGGGCTAAGTTGGACGATGCGATCCGGAAACTCGATCTGCATCGTCCCGCGCCAGACGAGAAAGAGCTCGT
>NZ_JAYUPA010000667.1:0-3922 GCF_043760365.1 Armatimonas sp. | reverse complement strand
CGGACTCCATGCTGCGGCGAGGGAATATCGCGGGCTTTCACAAGGCAATAGAGAGTGCACGTACCGTCCCTGAGTTTCGGATCGAGGGGATCAAACGCAAGTCCGACCTCACCGACGAAGGCGGGCGAATGGCGTACTTGCGTGAGGCGATCCCGATCCTCGCGGAGGTTCGCTCCTCACTGGAGCTGGATATGCTGGTGCAGCGGCTTACGCCGTACCATCCCTCGTTTGGTTCAGGGACACGCGCCGAGGCCTCGATCCTGGCAGAAGTCCAGCGCTGGCGCTCACAGCGCCCGGGTAGTACGCCGCCGCCCGACGACGGCCTACTGACGCCTACCCCACCGCGTCCACGCTATCAGAACAATGCGGGCGGCGGGCAACAAAATAGCACCAGTGGCGCCTGGCAGAAAAACACTCAGAACAGTAGTGGCTGGCAGCAGCGTCCTCGTTACGGCCAGCCGCCACCATCGCGTCCGGAAGCGCCTGCCGCTCCGTTAACATCGGCACTCGAAAAGGCGGAGAGAACCGTTGTCCAGGGCCTGCTCTCCGATGACTGGCGCACGGTGACCATCAAGGAGCTAGATCGCGCTGCAAAGGCGCTGAGCTGTACTCCAGGAGAGCTTCTGGCCCACCCCCAAGCCCGGCTCCTTGTTGAGGCGCTCTACCCTCTGCTCTCGGGTCGGATGCTTCTGCAACGTGCCCTCGATCAGTTGGCAGATCAGGAGCTAGCCTTTTTTGCCACGCGCTATCTTGTCTCCGCGGGCAACGATGCCCCTCTCTCCGAAGAAGCGCTTCACGACTGTGTCAATGAGCTGGTTGTGCGCCATCCACCAGAGCACATTCGGGTGATCCAAAAAAAACGGACAGAAGGAATTGCACTCACCGATGACGAACTACTGGTTCAACAAGCTTGGACCCGCGCCAAAAAGCGTGGGGGTGAGACTAGCCCTTGAAAACGTGTGATGCTTTTGGTAAGTAAACTATCCTCCTTTGAGCACTCTGATACCCTCCACGACGATAGTGTGGGGGGATGGCTTCATGTAGCGGGGCGGAGCCGTCTGCTCACTCTGGAGCAGGAGGTTCGTCTAGCACAACAGATAGAGTGTGGCGATGAGCACGCTCGCGCTCGCCTTGCAGAAGCCAATCTGCGCCTGGTCGTCTCAATTGCGCGGCGCTACCAGGGCCGAGGTCTGACCCTAGCCGATCTGATTCAGGAAGGCAATGTTGGCCTGATTCGTGCGGTAGAGAAGTACGACTGGCGTAAAGGCTTCAAATTTTCGACGTGTGCGACGTGGTGGATTCGGCAGGCGATTCTTCGTGCCCTCGCCGAGCAGAGCCGCACGATCCGGCTCCCCGTGCACATGATTGACTCCATTCAGCGCCTGCTGCGCACCAGCCTGCTGCTTCGGCAGGAGCTGGGCCGCACTCCCACGCTAGAGGAACTGGCGTTCCGGCTGCAAGTGCCTGTTCTACGCGTGCAAGAGACCCTCCGTGCCGTGCCGGAGCCCCTCTCCCTCGACGGCCCCTCCGGCGAGGACTCAGAGACCACTTGTCCCCTGGATTTTATCGCCGATCCCAATGCACTATGCCCAACCGATGCAGCAAGCCGCCGCGTGCTACGCGATCAGCTAGAGCGTGTGCTGGCTATGCTAACAGAGCGTGAGCGTGATGTGGTTTCCCTGAGGTTCGGCCTACGTGGCGATGGGACGCCACAAACGCTAGAGGAAGTGGGGCGGCATTTGAGTGTCACCCGAGAGCGTGTTCGACAGATTGAGAGCAAGGCGATGGGCAAGCTACGAAGCCCGGACTCCTTACACCTCCTGCGCGAGTTTGCAGGGTAGCACAAGTATGCCGTCGGGAAAGATCCACGACCGTATTACGGCTATCGGTGCTGTGCTCGCTGTGCCTGTCTGGTGGTACCTGACTCCCTCCCCCCTCGACTGGGCCGTCGGTGGAACGCTTGTGGCGTCCACACTGTTCTCTGGCTGGTTCCTCTCCCCCGATCTGGATCTGGACTCTTCAATCTACAAGCGCTGGGGGCCACTGCGCTTTCTCTGGTATCCCTACAAAAAGATGGTGCCCCACCGCTCCTGGGTGTCGCACTCCTGGTTCCTCTCGCCCCTGATGCGGGTGGGCTATCTGTTAGGGATGACCTGGCTGGTTGCCTGGGCCGTCCTCTGGGGGATCCGGCAGGCATCCGGACTTGGGCCAGGCGCACCGGAGCGCACTCCCTGGGATCTCTGTCAAGATATCTACCGCCACAGCCCCCAAGCCACTCTCATGGCGGTGGTTGGTCTGTTCTTTGGCACAATTCTTCATACAGGCGCGGACACAATCTACAGCACCCTGAAAAAGCGATCCTAACCCCTCCAATTCGTTTGAAGTTCTTAGTTTTCCTGCCAATATCATACACATTCCACAAAAAACAGGTTACAATACCCAAAATGCAGCGAACGCTAGATTCTTCTCTCGCCTGCCCGAGCTGTGGTGCCCAGGCGCGTGTCTTTACGAACGGACAGAGTACCTGTGCGTACTGTGGGACAACACTTCCCCCGCTCCCCTTCTCCCATCCCGGCGGCACGTTTCAGCATAGCTCTCCCCTGCGTATCGGAATGAAGGCCAGGATCGGGGGGAAAGAATACATCACGGTGGGACGCTTGCTCTTTCGGGATGGCGAAGGTTACTCCTGGGAGGAATGGGTTTTGCTGTCTCAGGATGGCGAGGCGCAGTACCTGGAGTTCGATGAGGGAAAGTGGAGCCTGACGCGCTACTGGCCCGATGGCGAGGATGTCAGAGTAAGTTCCTACTCGGAAGGGCAGACCGTTCGCTTGGGGGGCAGTACCTGCACGGTCACTTCCGTGGGTACCATGGTAACGAGCGGGGTTGAAGGGGAGATTCCCTGGCAGATCAGGGTAGGGGAAAGTAGCCCATTCGCAGACTTCGCTTCAGGCAACACAATCTACTCCGTGGAGCAGGCGAGCGACGGAATCGAGTGGTTCCGTGGCCGTCGCTTAGATGCTGCCGAGGTCTACACCCTCTTTGGCCTGCAAGAGGAAGTCAAGCAGGAAGTTCAAAAAGAGGAAATCCAGGCGGACAGACGACGCTTCGGGTGCCTCTGGCTAACCCTCTCCCTTGTGGCGTTCTGTATCTTTGCCGTGGCCTCCAGTAAGAACGGACAACCAGTCTACAGTGCCCAACTTACCGCCGATAAGATCGCCGATGAAGGTAGCATCGTCGGGCCGTTTTCGCTAAAACATATTGGATTTCCCCATCGCCTCTATCTCGCCTCAGGCTCACTTAGTCAGACATCGGTCTGGGTGCAAGGCGTCATGGAAGATGCCAGCGGCCCGATCTTTGAGGCGGAACAGGAGTTCTGGGACGAGACAGGCTATGATGAGGGCCAATGGCACGAGTGGGTCACGGAATCAAAGACAGACTTTCGTCTTGCCAAAGCGGGAGACTTCCGTGTCCGTCTCTACGCCGACCCGGAGGTTGCTGCCTCCACGACACCCATCACCGTAAGGGTCTATGAAGGTGGCCTACACGCAACACCCCTGGCCTGGTTCGGGGGAATTGGGCTGGTGCTGGGAACCTGTATCTGGCTGAAGGGTGCGCCAGGCACACGCAAAAATCTCACGGAGGCGCTGCAGGACTCGTGAAAACCTGGGGCTACCGTATCGCCACAGCGTTGCTCTTGGGCACGTTCGGATATCTTTGCGCCGCAGCCTACTACGGCTGGCTCCTGCCCGGAAGTGCCACCACGACGGCGGAGCGCAACACCGTTCATCGGCGCGCCAGCGCTCGTATCGGAACTCATATCACGGGTGGCGGTAGCCACTTTGGAAAATAGCATCATGAAAAATACTCTCGCAACGCTTTTACTTCTCGGAGCCGCGACGCTCCCAGCACTCGCGCAAGAAAC
>NZ_JAYUPA010000666.1:0-3933 GCF_043760365.1 Armatimonas sp. | reverse complement strand
GTGGGGAAATTGAGGAAGAGAGCGAGCGGTTTTATTTGAAGACGCCGCAGGGGCGGCAGGCGATGCCACTGGTGGCGGATGGGTTGCGGAAGATTGCGACACTGTACCAACTGATCAAAAATGGCTGGCTGGAGCCAGGGGCGGTGCTTTTCTGGGATGAGCCAGAGATTCATCTAAGCCCGGTACTAATGGATGAAGTAGTTGCGGTCTTGTTGGAGCTGGCACGCAGTGGGGTGCAGATTTTTCTGGCAACACACAGCTACGTGATTCTGAAAGAGCTGGACTTGCAGGCGCTGGCTGCTGACGACGTTCGGTATTTTGCGCTGGAGTCCACGCCCGAGGGTACTACAGTGGAGATGACAAGCGACTATGCCCAGCTCCATCCCAATCCCATCGCGGAGCAGTTTGACTCGCTCTACGACCGTGAGCTGACGCGTGCAACAGGGAGACGCCGCAAGTGAGTGTCTACCAAGAAAGCGGGATTGAGCTGGACTTAAGCGCTACTCCTCAACACGAGAAACACGATACGATTAATACTGTTCTGGGGGGCGTTGACTTTCAGATCATCGAGCCGACAGGCCAGCTCTGGCTGGAGATGAAGAGCTGGTCTCCTAATGTCATCCCCACGCACCGTCGCGGTGGGCAGCGCCGATCTTACCTGAGCAAGATGCGAAGCGGCAAGTTTGGTCGGGAGCTACGTGAGAAATTCCTGGGTACCTGTACTTTTTTGACACTTACAGGAGCACCACCTGCTGCACCCATTCTCTATGTACTGCTCCTGGAATCCACTCCTGCCGACTCTGCGTTGCGCTCGCACATGATGACCAGAATGCGGAGCATGTTGCCTCGTAGCGGATCAAGAGCCCGGGCTTGGATGCACACCATCGAAGTTGTCGTCGTGGATATTACAGAGTGGAATGCGCGATTTCCTAGCTACCCTGCACGTCTTCTGCCTTAATTTAGCTTCCTTAGGTAAAATGCCTGCATGGACACGCGCCCCAGTATTCTCTTTGTCATCGCCGACGATGCATCGTGGAGCCACTTTGGGGCCTACGGCGATCCCGTTGCCCAAACCCCGAACTTTGATAGAGTTGCCCGTGAAGGAGCACTCTTTACCCATGCCTTCTGCGCCTCACCGTCGTGTACTCCCTCGCGCGGGGGGATTCTCACGGGGCAGCACATCTGGCGACTCGGCGAAGGAGCGAACCTCCATTCGTTCTGGCCCAACACCGCCCCGGTCTATCCTGACTTGCTCGCGGCGGCGGGCTACGCTGTCGGGCACACGGGCAAGGGCTGGGGACCGGGGGATTTTGCCAAGCACGGACGCGAAAACAGCCCCGCCGGGCCGCGCTTCGCGAGCTTCGATGCGTTCCTAAAGACCATCGCCAGCGCTGAGACGCCGTTTTGTTTCTGGTTTGGCAGCTTCAACCCGCACCGCACCTACGAGACTGGGATTGGTCGCAAGCGCGGCAAGAAGCTCGAAAATGTTGTGGTTCCCCCGTTTCTTCCGGACACGCCCGAAGTGCGCTCAGATATGCTGGACTACCACAGCGAGATCGAGGACTTCGATGGAGAGCTCGGTGGCCTCTTGACCTTGCTGGAACGCACGGGGCGGGCGCGGAACACGCTGGTGGTGGTGACGAGCGACAATGGTTTCCCGTTTCCTCATGGCAAGACCAACCTCTACGATGCCGGGACACGCATGCCGCTGGCAATCCGCTGGCCTGGGCGCATTAAGCCCGGCCAGAAGCGCAGGGAGCTCGTCAGCCAGACCGACTTCGCCCCGACGTTTCTAGAAGCCGCCGGAGTAGCCCTCCCCCCGGAAATCACCGGCCAAAGTCTCTTGCCACTGCTTATGTCGGGGAAGAAGCAAAAGCGTGATGTGGTTTATTTTGCCCGGGAGCGCCATTTCACGGGGGGACGGGTGGGAAACCTCGGCTACCCTGCACGCGCCGTTCGCACCCAAGACTTTCTCTACATTCACAACCTCGCGCCCGAGCGCTGGCCCGCGGGCGATCCGCCGCTCTACGCCGACATTGACCAAGCGAACTCTATCAAGGGCTCCCCCAGCAAGCAGGCGGTGGTGGAGAGCACCGACACGCGTTTCCACACCTGGGCCATCGCCAAGCGCCCCGCCGAGGAGTTCTACGACCTCAAGGCTGACCCGCACCAGCTCATCAATGTGGCAGCAGACCCGAAGCACGCCAAGATGCTCGCTCGCCTGCGCACACTGCTTGATGAGACACTCCGCAAGACCGGCGACCCGCGCGTCTCGGGGAAAGACGACTTCGACCGCTACCCAAGCGCTTCGGGGGCTGGAAAGTAAATCATGCGATACGAAAAACCCGCTTTTGCCGAGGGAATCCCCGGCGCTCTTATTCTCTGTGGCCCCGGCTCCGCCGCCCCGGAGGCGTTTCTGACCTTCACACGGCTGGCAAAGCCGCTGGAGGGAAAGTTTATCGGGGTGAAAGACAAGGCCCCCGACACGCGCGAGCTTACGGAGGCGACGGGAATCTGGTGGGAGTTTCGTGAGCCGCCCAAGGGGAGAGTTCTTGATGCACTCAAGGCTGCCCAAGCCCGTGGTGCGACTCTTGGGGGCAACTTCGCTTTCACCCAAACGGCCCTCAAAGACGGCCTGCTCCCCGATGCCAACACGGCGATCCGCTATGAGCTTCCCGAGGGCGCGGCGCTGGCCATTGTAGGGCGGGAGGTTCAGCTACTCGGTGCCGTGCACGTCATAATTCGCCTCGCCGCGACGAGGTTCGGCCCCGAGGAGCGTGTCACGCTGGGCGGACGCACGCGCCTTGCAGACCTCACGGCCCTACGCCGCCGGAGCCGTCAGCGCATGGAGCCGAGCTTTCCACCCGCCAAAATGCCGCTTCCGAATGTGCCGTCAGGGACGCTGGTGATTGTCGGGGGTGGTGGAATGCCGCAGGGACTCACCCAGCGTTTTGTGGAAATGGCGGGCGGCGATAAAGCCATTATCGCCGTGATTCCCATCTCGATGCCCGACCCGCTTCCCCCCAAAGACGGTATGGCCGAGGGGCTACGCCGCGCGGGAGCAAGAGAAGTGGTCGAGCTGACTGGCCGCACCCCCGAGGCCGTGGACAAGACCGAGGTGCTAGAATTGCTCAAGCGCGCCACCGGAGTCTGGTTTGGCGGCGGACGGCAGTGGCGATTTGTGGATGCCTACGAGGGCACGAAAGCCGCAAAGCTCATGCACGAGGTTCTGAAGCGCGGCGGCGTGATCGGCGGCAGTAGCGCGGGCGCATCCATTCAGGGTGAGTACATGGCGCGCGGCAACCCGCTTGGCCCCGAGGAGATCATCGCCCCCGGCTACGAGCGCGGCATGGGGTTTCTGCCCGGCATGGCCATTGATCAGCACTTCACCCAGCGCAACCGCTTCAAGGACATGGAGCTGCTTATCAAAACCTATCCACAGTTATTAGGAGTTGGCATAGATGAAGCCACCGCGCTGATTGTCCAGGGCTCCGTCGCGGAGATCGTAGGTCGCACCCGCGTCAACTTCTACGATCCCCAAAAATCCGCCCCCGAGTCCGTCGCAAGTGGCAAGAAATACGATCTAGCCACCCGGAAAGTGATCGAGTAGCCCCGCTCCGCGGTATAATTTATATCCATGTTTAAACTATCTCTTACACTTACCCTCGCCGTTTGTGCGTTTCTCTTGCTGCCTCTGGAAAAGAGCAGCAAAGCGGAGCCAGGCAAGCAAGCTTCTCAGCAACAGCCGCAACAGCAGGCGATCAACCTGACACGTCTCTACAACGATACTTGTGCGAAGTGCCATGGCGAGCAGGGCGAGGGCGGTGGCGCGGGGACGAAGACTCTCTTGACCCTCGAAAAATTCGCCCCGCAGTACGACAAATTATTCTTTGATGCCATCAAAAAAGGCGTCCCGGATATGGGGATGGATGC
>NZ_JAYUPA010000665.1:0-3957 GCF_043760365.1 Armatimonas sp. | reverse complement strand
CCCGTTCCCATTCCGAACACGGTAGTTAAGCCCTATTGCGGCGAAGATACTTGGGGCAAAAGCCTCCGGGAAAATAGCGCGACGCCAGAATTTATGTTAAAGGGCCGTCCTCATTGAAAATATGGGGGCGGCCTTTTTTCTTTTTTAGCGGCGATTTTTGTGATCGCTCTCGTCTCCACGCACTGTTAGAGCTTTTTTCACCTGACTTTAATTTCCCGGAGGTAACAAAGACCCTAGCGTGGTATCTAAGGAGACAGTATCTGTCTCAGGGGGATTTGGACATATCGTGATGAGGACTCGTTTTACTTTACTGTTTGGAGTGGCTATGGCACCACTATTGGCTCTGCTCCCGATCGTTGTAGCCCATGCACAAGAGGCGTCTGCCGTGGCTCCTGTGCAGGCCACAGGGCCGATGACGCTTTCTACGGCTATCGTTACGGCGCTGGATCGCCAGCCACAACTGGTTGCTGCTGCGGCTAACAAAGATGCATCTGCTCAACGTCTGAAGCAGACTAAGGCGAGCTATCTGCCGACGGTCACACCCAGCTACAATTTTCAGAACCAGTACACGTTTGGTAAGGTACAGGTTTTTCAGGGCGGTGGTGTGATTACTGAGCTGCCATCGGGGAAGACAACGACGAGTCGGCAAGAGCAAATCAATCTAAGCTACCGGCTCTTCGACTCAGGGCGACGGGATCTTAACGCGCGACAGGCACAACAATCTCTCACCGCATTAGAGCTGAGCGAAGCGAACACGCGACAGACAGTCATTGGTAATGTAGCCGATACCTACTTCAATGCCCTGCGAACGGATGCTCTCGTTCGTGTTTCCGAGGCGCAGGTTGAACGTGCTAGGCAGACCTTTGAGCAGATAAAGTTTCAAGCCAATACAGTGGGAGTGACCCCTCCTAAAGATATTTTCCAGGCGGAAGCAGACTATCTCACTGCGAAGGTCAACTTACTGCAGGCACAAAATAATGCGGAGATCGCTCACTTACAGTTGCGAAATGCAATGGGACTCACCGGCAGCGGAAAATTTAATCTTGCGGATGTCTCTCCTCCCTCACCCACTGCCCCGATGACGGCTCAGGTTGACGGTGTCGTGCTCGCGACAAAAGATAGCGATGCGATTACCAAGCTTGTTGCTTTTGCACAGGCTAAACGTCCCGATACCCAGCAGGTTGAGGTCAATGCAGCGGCAAGTCAGACAGCAGTGAAGATCGCGGAAATCAGTTCTCGGCCCACCGTGAACATAGATCTCGCAGCAGGTTACCAATTCGATGCGGCTAATGATCCGACACGGCAGGTTGGCAATAACCGCTCTCTGGTTGCTAATGTTACCTATCCCCTCTTTGATGGCGGGGCGACTCGTTCTAATATTCACGCTGCGGAAGCTACCCAGCGCTCCAGTGTTGCTCAGGTGCAAAACCAGAAACAACAAGTGGCACTGGAAGTGGAGCAGGCCTGGCGCAACCTGGGGCAGGCGCGGATAAGCATTCCGGCTACAGAGGCCGCATTGGCTGCTGCAAAGAAAAACTACGAGGCCGCATCGGAGTCTCTCAAGCTGGGGGCAGGGAGCACTGTTGAGGTGATCACCGCGCAGACCTCTCTTGTACAAGCGGAGATTAACTATGTGCAGGCGCTCTATAACTTCTATACGGCGGATGCGCGTCTGACGCGCGCACTGGGGCAGGCGGAGCGGATTGGCCGCACCGCCGCAAAGTAGCGCTGTGGGTAAGAGTACTACACCTGATGTCTCGCCTCCAGGGCTTCTGGATCGGCTTTTTGGTATTGACCTCCGCTCGGTGGCACTGCTCCGAATGGGGCTGGGTGGGATTCTGCTCTGGGATCTGGTGGATCGGGCACGGTTTCTGGAGGCGCACTACACGGACAGTGGCCTCTTTCCCCGCGAGGCAAGTGTCGCGCAGTGGTCAGGGGGAGAGTACTGGGAGAGCATCTGGGCGTTTGCGTCGCTGCACATGGCCTCGGGCGACCTGGCTTGGCAGGTATTCCTGTTTTTGTGTACCGCAGTCTGTGCGTTCTGCTTGCTTGTGGGCTACCGTGCCCGGCTCTTTGCCTGCCTGTGCTGGCTACTGACCGTCTCTATTCAGAATCGCAATCCGCATATCCTTAGTGGGGCGGATCAGATGATCCGGCACTTGCTCTTCTGGGCAATGTTTCTGCCACTAGGGGGGCGCTTTTCCGTGGACGGGCTCTGTGCACTCTGTAAAGCCTACCAGCAGCCCGTGCCGACTCGGGCACTTTCGCTGGGAACCGCCGGGATCTTGCTTCAGACGCTCTTACTTTACTGGTTTACCGCGGCGCTCAAGTCCGCACCCGAGTGGCGCGGCGAGGGGACAGCGATCTACTACGCGCTCTCGATTGAGCACTACCAGACCGTACCTGGGCGCTGGATGCTGGGTATGCCACTAATCTTTCTGAAACTGGCAACCTGGGGCGCGATTGCACTGGAGGCGTTTGGTCCCCTAGTCGCCTTTCTCCCCTTTGCTGTAGAACGTCTTCGTCTTGGAGTGGTTGCTGTTTTTGTCTTCTTCCACTTGGTGCTGATTGCCGGGCTGATGGACGTGGGCCCTATTAGTGAGACTAGTGTCCTCATGTGGGTCGCGTTTCTGCCCGCGCTATTCTGGGACAAGCTGGCGGCTCTATGGCGACGGCTACCTGTCTCTGGGGTGAAGACGGGCATTGAGGCGGTTTATCAGAGCCTTGTGACCTGGCGAAACGGACGGATCCGCCAGCGTGTCGAGCGGCGTGAGCCTCTCCCTGAGCTTAGGGCCACCAAGTTTACCCAGGCTGTGGCGGCTCTCTCTATTGTCTTTATCGCCCTCTGGAACTTGCGAGGGATGGATGCAAAGCGTTTTGGGCGTTATACCGAGAACCTGACCTGGGTGGCGAACTTGGTGCGTCTGGATCAAAACTGGGCAATGTTTGCTCCGTTCCCTTTTAAGCAAGATGGGTGGTTTGTCCTGGTGGCGACCCTGTCGGAGGGCTCTCAAGTTGACCTGCTGCAGGGAGGCAAGCCCGTGCGGTGGGAAAAGCCCGCTCCCGTCGCGTCTCAGTACGTGAACGAGCGTGAGCGCAAGTACTTGATGAACCTCTACGAGCCGAGCTATGAGTCGCAGCGGGGGTATTTTACGCACTATAAAATCCGTGAGTGGCGGCGCTCGCACCCTCAAATCACCCATCGCGTGGTGAAAATTGATTTCTATTATTTGCTTCACAAGACCCCGCCTCCTGGCAGTCCTCCGCCCGAGCCGCGCAAGCTACTACTTTGGAGCGAAACCTATACGAAAGTGTGAAAACTATGGCCATTGTTATCGAGACACGAGATCTGACAAAGAACTATAAGACAGGCATCATGGATGTGAAGGTGCTCCTGGGCATCACCCTTCAGATTCATGAGGGGGAATTTATCGCTATCATGGGGCCATCGGGCTCCGGCAAGTCTACCTACATGAATATCCTGGGCTGCCTGGATCGTCCCACGGGCGGCGAGTATCTTCTGGACGGTGAGGATGTCGCACGCCTCTCCGATGATCGGCTGGCTGATATCCGCAACCAGAAGTTCGGCTTTGTTTTCCAGAGCTTTAATCTGTTGCCACGTACCACGGCGCAGCGCCAGGTAGAGCTGCCTATGCTCTACGCGGGCAAGCCCAACAAAGAGAAGCGTGCCAAGTGGGCGCTGGAGCGGGTGGGGCTCGCGGATCGGGCACACCACAAACCCAACGAGCTCTCTGGTGGCCAGCAGCAGCGTGTCGCGATTGCCCGCGCCCTGGTCAACGACCCTAGAGTGATCATGGCCGACGAGCCCACGGGCGCACTCGATACGCGCACGAGCTTTGAGATCATGGGAATCTTTCAGGAGCTCAACCGCGAGGGAAAGACCGTAGTGATGGTGACCCACGAGAACGACATCGCCCAGCACGCCACTCGCATCAT
>NZ_JAYUPA010000664.1:0-3968 GCF_043760365.1 Armatimonas sp. | reverse complement strand
CGCCAAAGAGGGAGAAGAGCACCCACGGTGCCACACTGCCCGCCAGCACGACAAGCGCCCCGCCGCTGCCGAGAAGCCGTCCGCCTCGCCACAGCCAGAGCCCCAGCCTTCGCCGATCAGGTTTTTTGCTTGCCATAGCCTCTTTTTTGCTTGCCATAGCCTCCTCCTCCAGGAGTTTCTAGAATTAATCTGTCGCCCGCCTCGCAGAGTGCCGCCGCGACTCCGGGGAGTGCTTCGACACTCCCGTTGGCACGAACAAGATACTGCTGGCCAGGGGCACCGTCCTCGCCGCCGTTTGCGCCGAAGCCGCCGGTGATTCGGCTCTGCGTCAGGAGCGATACTTCCACAGGCTCCAAAAAGATGTACTCTCGGATAATGCCATCGCCGCCGGGGTGCTGGCCTGCGCCGCCCGAGTTTGCCCGAACGGCGAAGCGCTCTAACCGTACGGGGTAGCGCGCCTCGATAATCTCTGGGTCGGTGATGCGCGTGTTGGTCATGTGGGTATGGACGGCAGAGGCCCCCGCTGCGCTTGCCGTTGCGCCTGCGCCGCCGCCGATAGTCTCATAATAACCGAAATGTGCGTTTCCGAAAAGGGTGTTGTTCATCGTGGCCTGCGAGCCCGCTGAGAGACCAAAGGCTTGGAGGAGCGCTGCGACAACCCGCTGGCTGACTTCCGTGTTGCCCGCTACCACGGCAGGGCAGCGTGTCGGGTCGGCATGAAATGTCGGATTGAGGAGCGTATCCGGCGGCAAGATGATCTCCACGGCCCGCAGCAATCCCTCATTCAGTGGCACCTCCTCGCCGATTAGTAGCCGCAGGACGAACAAGACACAGGCGACGGTGACGGCGGGCGGAGCGTTGAAGTTCGCGGGGTGTGTCGGCGAGGTACCCCTAAAATCCACGATGAGCTTGCTCTCAGAGTGCCGAACGGCCACGGAAATTTTATGGCCGTCGTCGAGGGCCATCTCCCCGCGTTTGTGGCTCGCGCCAGGGGAGATGGCTCGAAGATAGCTCGCCGCAATCTGTTCGCAGCGGTCTGCGAGGGCAGCTTGCAGCGCGAGGAGTTTTGCGGCACCGTGCTGCTCCGCCAGGGCACGGAGGGCCTGTGCTCCCTGATGGTTGGCGGCGAGCTGTGCATCGAGATCGGCGAGGTTATCGGCGAGGGCGCGAGTGGGGTAGGGCGCGGTGGTGAGCAGATGAACGATTTGCTCTCGATTCCAAGGCGTAGGGGGGATGACCACACCTTCCTCTGCCAGAGTTGTCGCACCAGGCGGCATCGAGCCGGGCCTAGTCCCACCGATCTCCGCATGGTGTGCCCGACTGGCGACAAAGCCAAGAAGCAAGGCGTCGTAGTAGACGGGAGTAACCACCGTGATATCCGGCAGGTGTGAGCCGCCAAACGCAGGGTGATTGACAAGGATCGGCTGCTCGCCAACAAAAGCATTGGCGCGGATTAGCTCCCGGACGCAAACCCCAAGCGCCCCGAGATGCACCGGGATATGCGCCGCCGTCGCGACTAAGTCACCCTTGGGGCCAAGCAGGGCACAGGAATAATCCAGCCGCTCTTTCACATTGACGGAGAGTGCGGTGCGGCGTAGCGCCTCGCCCATCTCGGTGGCGACGGACTCAAAACGCCGGGTGAAGAGTTCCAGAGCCGCAGCGCCTTCTTCCTGAGGAGAAGTGTCGGGCGACAGCTGGCGCAGAACCAGTGCCCCGCTTGCTACTGTCTCACATTGCCAGCCCTCCCGGAGTACCGTCACGCTGTAGGCTTCGATAATGAGAGAGCCACTGCGTCTACGCTCGCTTGTTGCTGCTGCGGAAGGCTGTGGGGGAGGGGCTAGGGCGGCTGCCACAACCCGAACGCTCTCAAGCTCAATCACGTGGCATGGATTGGGTTTATAGCCGTAGTGACGCTCAAACTGCGCCTCAAACGCTGCGGCGACTTCCCCCGTCGGACGGGGGGCAGGGGCCATGCTGACCTCAAGCGGCGTTTCTTGCCCACGAAGACGCAAGCGTGCGAGGCGGCGTGTGATCTCGCCCGGCTCCCTAAGGTGGATAAGAGCCTCTGACTCCAGCTCTGCGAGGAGCGCCGTGAGATCCGAGTTCTCGAGGCTGGTCAATACTTGCCGCTCGGCGAAGCGCTCACGACGGGCGTAGGCGATCCCAAAGGCGGAGAGGAGGCTCTGATCCGGGGGGACGATAACCGTGTGTATCCCGAGCTTCTCCGCGACGGCGCAGGCGTGCTGACCACCCGCTCCCCCAAAGGCGATCAGGGCATGCTCGGCGGGATCGTAGCCTTTGCGCACGCTAATCTGCCGGATGGCATCGGCCATCGCTTCGTTCGCCAGCTCGTAGAAGGCGTGGAGAAGTAACTCAGCGGGTTGGCCGGATTTCTGGGCGACTTCTGCCAGTGCCCGCTCGGCGGCAGCGCGATCTAGAGGCAGGGAGAAGTCTTTTTCGGGGAGATGACCCAGGAGCAAGTTGATATCGGTGATGGTAAGAGGGCCGCCCGCGCCGTAGCACGCCGGGCCGGGCTGCGCCCCTGCGGATGTTGGCCCCACAAAGAGCCGTCTGTGATCGTCGCAGCCGCAGAGTGATCCGCCCCCCGCCGCCACAGACTCCACGGCGACTGCGGGGGCAAGAAGCTGCGCATCCCCGACTTTATGCTCAAAGACATAGGGGATTTCAGGTGCTTCTATGCGTGCGACATCGGTGCTGGTGCCGCCCATGTCGAAGGCGATGAGCTTGGTGAATCCGGCGCGCAGGCCCGCCTCTCGTGCGCCGACCACACCGCCCGCCGGGCCAGAGAGCAGGCTGTCTTTGGGGCAGAACTGTGCCGCAGGGACGAGCCCGCCCGCGCTGGTCATCACATGAAGTGTGCTACTCTCGCTCAGCCCCTGCCGAACGCCATGTAAGTAGCTCGCGAGAATGGGGGTGAGGTAGGCATTGACCACGGCGGTCTCTGCACGCGGCAAGAGCTTTTGAAGCGCTGCCAGCTCGGAGGAGAGCGAGATCGAGGAGAAGCCATACTCGGCCAGAATCTCCGCCACCCGCCGCTCGTGTGTCGGGTTGCGCCAGGCATGGAGGAGTGCCACTGCCGCCGAAGTGTGCCCGGCAGCCCGAAGGCGCAACGCCTCCACACGAAGCGCGGCTTCATCAAGTTGCCGCAGGACGGAGCCATCGGCGCTCAGGCGCTCACGCACCCCGACCGATTCGGCGTAGAGGGGCGCGGGCTTGATAATATCGAGTGCAAACAACTCGGGGCGGGACTGGTTGCCGATGCGTAGTAAGTCTTCAAAGCCTGCTGTTACGAAAAACACGGGAGGCGTCCCTGTGCGGGTGAGCAAGGCATTGGTACCGCGCGTCGTGCCCAAGCGTAGCTCCAAGGGAGGAAGTGTCTGCGAAAACGGCGTGCGAGTCACCAGGTGCGCCGCGACAAGGGGTGCTTCGAGTCCCGGAAGATACGTGACTATATCACCCTGTGTGTGTGTGGCAACGCCATCAAGAAAGTTCGAGGGGAGATTGATACGCCACGGAGCGTTCCGGGCAGAGTCCGTTCGTAGGACACCACTCGAAAGTACTTTGGCCCGGTGCCAGGCACCGCCCGGAGAGATCGCCAGACAGTCTGTGAACGTCCCCCCGGTATCCGTAAAAATTCGCCACTGGCTCACGCGGCCAGCAACTCATCCCAGGTTTCGATTTCTAAGGCACGATCCAGGAGCTGCTCCAGTATCTCCAGATCGCTGATCGCCGCAAGCTCCGTCAGGATCGGTGCTGGTGGCTCCCCAAGGCGTCGCCGCCCTTGTCGCAGAATCGTGGCACGGGCGTGCTCCTGCTGCCCTCGTTCCTGGCCCTGCTCCAAGCCTTCTTCTAATCCGATCTGTCTTCCTTTTTCGAGGCCCTCTCGCATCATGGCCTGATACGTTGACGAGAGTTCCAGTACATTTTTACCCATGAGTTTCTCCACG
>NZ_JAYUPA010000663.1:0-11541 GCF_043760365.1 Armatimonas sp. | reverse complement strand
TGGGCTGGAACTATCCCCTTCGCAGGGAGGAACGACCGAAAGCTGGAGGGGGAAAGCCGTCTCAGCGGCAGGGGGAGGTAAAACTGAATGGCCGTGGTCACGCAAGTCGCCGCGGAGGTGATGGCGGTCGCGGGGGGAACTGAGGACAACACGCTCGCCGTTCTCTGCGCGCTCCTGCACGACACGTTGGAAGACACAGCACTTGCCCCCGACGTCTTGGAGAGTGTTTTTGGCCCCGCCGTGCTCGCGGGTGTCCAGGCCCTCACGAAAAACGACGGACTTCCTAAAGACCAGCGCATGGCCGACAGCCTCCGCCTGATTCTCGCACAGCCGCCGCTGGTGGCGTGGGTGAAGCTCGCCGACCGGATCACCAACCTGCAAACGCCCCCCGCACACTGGGACACCGAGAAAATCGCCGCCTACCCGCCTCTGGGTTGAGGAGGAGAGGTTACAGATACGGCGTGAGGTTGGCCTTGGCGCGGATCAAGCCGAGCTTGTCGCCATCCACGGTGCCGTTGTAGCGGAAGTCCTCTAGCTCAATGGCAATGGTGTCGTCGAAGCCGTGGCGCTGGAGCTCGCCGCAGACCCAGGCCCAGTTGACGAAGCCCTCGCCGGGAATGCAGTAGCGCCAGTCGCCGCCGCCACAGTGCACGGGGCGATCCACGCTCGGGCCAAGGTTTCCGTAGAGATAGGCACCCTCGGCATCGAGCTGCGTGTCCTTGCCATGGGCGTGGATGGTGCGTCCACCGAACTCACGCAAGAAGCGCTGGTAGTCCACCCCGACGCGCACTAAGTGGCTCGGGTCGTAGTTGATCCCGAACTCCTCGCCCGGAACGAGCGCGAACATTGCCCGTAGTGTCTCTGGCGTCACGCCCAGGGCATTATTGTTCGGCCCCGGCCAGCCCTCGACCGCCATCCGCACCCCCACTCGCGCCGCCACTTTAGCGACCTCAGGGAAACTCTTGCTCCAGTTCTCCAGGCTCACACGGCGGCTCTGGGTGCTGTCGGGGGGATTGAACGTGCAGAACGCCTTGGTGAAGCCCTGCGCCGCCATCGCCTCCAGCGCACTGCGACACGCCTCGACGCCTTTTTTCTGAATCGCTTCGTCGGGGGACAGCAGCTCGCGCGTCCCGCCCAGATCGCATGTCCCCAGCCCCAGGCCGTTGGCCTTAAGCGCCGCGACGTTTTCGGGGTTGGGCGAGCCCAAATCAATCGAGCCGAAACCACTCTCGGCGGCCCACGCCGCCATTTCGCCAAAGGGAATGCGCCCCAGCGCTCCCGGAATCCGAAAACCCACTGAAATCATTGTGTTATTTTCCTAACTGAGAGGTAAGCCCGCGCGTGCGCGCAGGTCGTTGGTCATCCCCAGGGCATTGCTCGCGGCGCGGCGCTGCTTGCGAAAAAGCGCGACAACCTCGGTGCGTGCCTCTTTGGACTCCTGAACACTAGCCCGCCAGGCGGCTTCTCGCTCGCGCTTGGTCACATTCTTGCTCGACAGAGTGTCGCGCTGCTGCTTGAGCTTCGCGCGGTCTGCCGCCGAGACTCCACTTGCTTTTTGCGCCTCTTCCGTAGAGAGCGCGTCGAGGAAACGATCTAGCTCAACCAGTAAGTTATCATCGTCGGCAGGGATAGGGTCACGTGCCATACTAAACCTCCTAAGTGCTCCCCTGACATGTAGTATTGCTAGCTAACCAGGGCAACCTTGCCAGCACTTGCAGTATACCTTATGGGCAATTAAAAGAAAAATAGGAGCGGGTGTTTGCCATGTTGCTGGTAAAATGTGAGAGCCGGGGCATCGTTACCAGCGATAGCCCCGGCTAGAAAGGAGGGACATATGATACCTATGTTCATCCTTGGGGTGATCTTCAGTGCCATTGCCAAGTATTACCTGGCTCTGAAACTGATGAAGTAACCCTTTAAGCCCCGCCCGGTGACTGATACCCACCGGGCGGGGTTTCTCACTTCTGCGTGTATTATACGGCAATTTCGGGCTAAAGGTCACTCATGAAGTCAAAGACGATGTCCGAGCAGCCGGGCAGGCCCTCGTGGCCGAAGTCCGGGTAGATAACTAAGTTCTTCTTACTGGTGATCTTGTTGTAGGCCGCAAACTGGGTGCTGGGCGGGCAGATCGTGTCCATCAGCCCGACGGGCATGAGTACTTCAGCCTTAATGCGCGGCGCCAAGTGCTGATTATCAATGTAGCCGAGGCGCTCCCACCAGAGATCCTCTTGCTCGTGGCGAGGGTCGAAGTGGCGGAAGAACTGCGCGATCTCCTCATACGCGCCTTTGGCAAGATCCATCTCCCAGACGCGCTTGAAGTCACACAGAAACGGAAAGGTCGGTGCGGCTTTCTTGAGAGTGGGCGTAAGCGAGGCGCATGCCAGCGTCAGCCCGCCGCCCTGCGAGCCGCCGAGCGCCCCGACACGCGTGGCGTCCACTTCGTCGAAGCCCATCACGATGCGAGCCAGAAGCGCCGTGTCTAAGTACACATTGCGATAATAGAGCTTCTCGGGGCTGTCGGCCAGCCCTCGGATAATATGCCCCCGAAGTGTGTTGCCTTTCACACCGCCCATATCCTCGGACTTACCCCCTTGGCCCCGGCAGTCCAGCGCCGCCACGGAGTAGCCCTGGTTGACATAGGCCAGCTTACCCGTCCAGTCACCCGAGTGGCCTGAGTAGCCGTGGAACTCCACAACGGCGGGGTGGGGGGCAGAGGTGTTTTTGGGGCGCAGGTACTTTGCGTAGATCCGTGCGCCACCAATTCCGGTGAACCAGAGATCGAAACACTCGGCGTTATGGGTTTTGAGGCCGTGCGGGATTAGCTCCACTTGAGGATCGTGGGCATCTAGCTCGGCGAGAGCGCTGTCCCAAAAGGCGTCAAAGTCGGTGGGACGCGGGTTGCGGCCCTGGTACTGATAAAGCCGCTCCAGCGGCAGATCAACTTGCGGCATGGAACTCTCTTAAAATCTTTCGAACCGCTCGACATCTACTACCCAGGCGATGGCCCCACCCACCTCAACTTCGACGGGAGAGGGGATAAATGTGCCCACGGGCCCGGCATCGGGTGGTAGGACATTGACGTATTGTTTACGGCTCTTACTGGCCTCGTTGATTAGGGCGAGGACTTTTTCCACGTCCTTGTCGTCGGCCCCAATCAACAACGTTATGTTCCCCTCCCGAAGGAAGCCCCCCGTTGAGCCGATCTTTGTAAACTTGAACCCGCTTCTCAGCAGACTTTCGCTGATCTTTCCCCGATCCCGGTCGTGGACCACGGCGATGACTAGTTTCATTTTGTGTTGAACCTTCCCCTTTGACTTCGGGGACATTATACGCCATGATCGCCTCGACTTCCCAGCGCGTCAGCTCACGCCACTGCCCGGGAACGAGCGTGCCCAGCAGCACAGGACCCACTTGCACCCGCACCAGCCGCACCACCGGGTGCCCAATCGTATCGAGCATACGGCGAATCTGGCGCTTCCGGCCCTCATGCAGCACCATCTCTAGCTGCGTGATGCCCTTGCTAGAGCGCCCGAGCTTGGTGACCTCGGCTTTTGCAGTCTTACGCGTCTCTCCTGGCAGCGTAAGCCCGCGTGCGAGGCGATTCAGAGCGTCCGAGTCCGGAGATCCCTCGACCGTGACATGATATTTCTTACCAAGGCTATTGCTCGGGTGCGTGACCTTAAAGATAAAATCGCCATCGTCGGAGAGCAAGATTAGCCCCTCGGAGTCCGCGTCCAGACGCCCGGCAGGCTTGAGCTTAACGCCTGCAATACTAATAAGATCAACGACTTTCTTCTCGGCGTGCGGATCACTTACCGTAGAAACGTAGCCTGGCGGTTTGTGCAGCGCCACATAGGTTCGCTTCTCGGTATCCTTGAGCCGCTTCCCATCCACCACGATTTTTTGTGTCGCGGGATTGACTAAGATGCCCATCTCCGTGACGACGATATCGTCCACTTTGACGCGGCCCCCTTTGATCAGCTCCTCAGCACGGCGGCGCGATGCCACGCCCGCATCCGCAATGGCCTTCTGAAGGCGAATGGTATTGGGTAGAGGCTCACTCATGGGAGTAGCTCCCTGATGGGAATCTGGGTGTCTGGGCGTGCAAGTGGCGCGACGGACTCAAGTTCGGTCCAGGTGCGTACATGTAGATACTCCTCTGCTTGGGGGTGCTGATGGACCCGCAGGCGTCTGTTAGCGACATCCACGATCCAGTACTCTGCGATTCCTGCCTGGGCATAGAGCCTCAGCTTCTCTGTTTTATCCCACTCGAGTGTGGCATCCGAGACCTCAACGACGAGAAGGCAATCTGTTGCAGGCGGCGTCTCGATAAAGCTCTCGGTTGGCCGACTGAGCACAAAGCAATCAGGCTCAGGGTCACTGTCCTCACTGACTCGAATTGGGGCTTGAGAACCAATATACTCCCAGCCAAAAGCGGCCTCCAAAGCGCGTCGTACCCGTTTTGTGGCGTGGACATGGCGTGGGTTTTGGGGCATCTTCTCCAGTAGGTCTCCGTGAATATACTCCGAGGTACCTGGAACGACAAGGCCACCGTCAACGAGAAGCCGTACCTGAGCGCGCGTAAGCGGTAAGCGACGGGGAGGGGCAAGCGTTTCCATAGACCCTATCGTATCGCGTTACGGACGATTTCCACACCAGCAACCATATTCGCGAGCTTTTTCTTCGCCGCCCAGCGTGCGGTCTGTGAGAGGCCACAGTCCGGCGCAAAGGCGAGCTGCTTCGCCGGAGCGAACGTCAGACAGCGGCGCACGCGCTCCGCAATGTCTTCGGGCGTCTCGATGTAGTAGCTCTTCACGTCAATAATCCCAACGGCGGCGATCTTCCCGGCATCGGCGATCTGTGTGAGAATCTCCAGCTCCGCAAACTCCCGGCTCGCCATCTCCACATGGATCTCATCGGCGGAAAAACCTAAGAACGCAGGAAACATCGGAGCGTACTGGCGCGGCCCGACAGCGCGGGCTTTGTAGTTACCAAAGCAGAGGTGCGTCGAGAGATGGCACTTGCCAACAATGGGCGCAACGGTGCGATTGAAAATCTCGACAAAGCGCTCTGGGTCTTCTTTGTGGGCGTAGCAGCTCATCGAAGGCTCATCTACCGTGATCTCCGTGCACCCTGCCTCCACTAAAGCGATCAGTTCGCGCTGGACAAGCGGCAAAAGTGCCTCTGTAATCGCCCAGCGGTCGGCGTAGACTGCGCCAGAAAGCAAGCGCCCCGAGAGCGTGTACGGCCCTGGTACGCTGGCTTTTAACGTCGCACTGGATTTTGGAGCAAGCTTTTGCAGCCGCTTGAACTCCTCCACGGCCCCAAGTCCTTTGGGAGCACTCAGCTCCGCGACAATGGGATGCTTACCGCGTTGATCGTGGGCGGGCGGCCCAAACCGGCGCGGTGGCGCAGTCTCAAGCTCAATGCCGTTTATGTAGCCATAGAAGCTCAAGTTGAAATCAAGGCGGGTCTGCTCGCCGTCCGTGATCACATCGAGTCCGGCGGCGTCTTGATCGTGGAGCGCGGCGATAACCGCGTCTTCCTGAAGCTCAGCGAGGTCATCAGGGCCAAATTTATCCAAGTTGGCGGCGGCAAACTCCAGCCATCCCGGAAACGGATAGCTGCCAATCACGGTAGTGCGTAGAGGAATGCTTTTCATGATTTTTGATACACACGAATGTAATCTATTTCGTAGCGCGTCGGGAACTTCGTCTGCGAGAAATCCCCACCGTTCTGCCCACCGACGGCGAGGTTCACCAAAAGATAATGCGGCTGCTTGAACGGGCACTTGCCATCGGGATTGTTGGCAGTTGCTAGCTCCGTGCGATTCAGGAGTTTTCCATCCACAGAAAGCTCGATAGCCGTTTCGTCCCAGTCCATCCGCCAGACATGAAACTTCTTCGTCCAGTCTTTGCCCAGCGACTCCAGCGGCGTCTTCGTGCTATCCCACTTTGCGTTCCAGCGCTGCTTGGTTCCCCACGCTACATTGGCAAGCAGCTGGCCGCGATAGAACTCCATGATATCTATCTCGCCATTGCTGGGCCACTCGCCCTCTGTGCCTAGTGTCCAGAATGCAGGCCACAGCCCGAGCTGTGTGTCAATCTTGGCGCATAGCTCGAAGCGCCCGTACTGCCAGCTCTGCAATCCCAATGTACTCATACTGGCCGACGTTATCTCAGCAAACTCACGGTTTTCGCGCCAGTTACTGCTACCGGGCTTGAACGCCGGGTTTTTGACTTTCTCACGTCGCGCTTCAAGAATCAGTTTGCTCTTCTCACAGCGAGCATTTTCCGCTTGATAGAACTGGTGCTCCTCATTACGGACGAAGCCCGTTTCAAACTTCCAGTTCTTCGGATTGGGTGGGCCGGGTTTATCGAACTCCTCGGCCCAGACTAACTTATACATCCTGCCCCCTAACCCCCCGTCCAGCAGGGGGCAATCCGGACGGCTTACCGGTTCAGCGGTTTGTCAACCTTGGGACGCTCCGCAAGATTGGCAATATTGATCGCTGTGAGAAAGACTGTTCGGGTGATTTTTTCCATCTTCGCAAAATCAATCTTGCTGACTTCATCGCCCACCTGGTGGTAGTCCTCGTGGACACCATCGAACCAGAAACAGACAGGGATTCCTTTTTTCGCATAGCTGTAGTGGTCGCTGCGGTAGAAGAAACGGTTCGGGTCATCGGGCGCATCGTATTTCGGGTCGTAGTTCAGCTTCAGGTAGTTGGTATTGGTGCTTAGAATCAGCTTCCCCAGCTCCGTGCTCATCATCGTTGTGCCAATCACATAGATGGCAGTAGGACCAGAGAGATCGCGGTTTGAGGGCTTGGTATCGCCCGCGGGTTTGCTACGCCCAATCATATCAATGTTGAGTTGTGCGGTGATCTGGGCCAAGGGGACAGTGGGTTTATCCACAAAATAACCGGAGCCCTGCATGCCTTTTTCCTCGCCTGTGTGCCAGACAAAGAGTAGCGAGCGTTTCGGGCGCGCTTTGGCGGCGGCTTCGGCTATCGAGAGAATCGCCACGGTTCCCGAGCCATCGTCATCGGCACCATTGAAAATGATGTCCGCGCCTCGTCCTCCGGTACCCACATGGTCGTAGTGTGCTCCCAGCGCAACGTACTCACTCTTTAGCTTTAGATCAACTCCCTCGACAATGCCGACGACATTCTGGGTGTAGATTCGCTCGATTTTTGCGACCACACTCACTGCGACACTCTTACCTGCACTGGCCAGAAAGAGGGCGCTTGCCTCGGGGCTAAGCGTTACGACCGGCGGTGCGGCGGGCGGCTCGGGGGTGGGAGTGCGCTCCATACGCCAGAAGGCTCTTCGATTTGTCTGTACGGTCTGCCGTCGCCACCAGGTCTGGTTGGTCGAGGAGCGCAGGACGGCAACGGCGCCCGCAGCCAGTGCCTGAGACGACACGGCGTCACTTGCCTCAGCGCCCAGAAGTACCACTTTCCCAGTAACATTGGTCGTGCCCAGCTCGGAGGCGATCACCACGAGCTCGCCTGTTGCGCTGCCCTGACCGCGATCAATAGCGAAGCCTTCGCCAAAGCGCACAGGGGCTTCCGCAAGAGACAGGCTCGACTTAGCGTCATCGAAACCCGTCTTAACCATAGGGATCTTCTGGAAGTACGTGCCGTCATCTCCGCCAGGCTTAACACCGAAGCGCTTGAGGTGAAAAGCGATAAACTGCGCCGCAACATCGAGCCCCTGGGAGGGCGTGTCGCGGCCTTGGAGTGCATCGGACGCGATAAACGTCAGGTAGTCACGCAGGTTTTCCTGGGTGATCACTTTGTCTCCGATAAGCCGGGCATTGTGCAGATCCACCGGCTTGGCCGAGGACTGGACGAGAGCGACGAGGGCAGGGGGAGGGGAGTAGAGCATCATATAATTAGTGTCCGTCGTTTGTAAACTCGGCTTCGATTTCCGCACGGTTCTGGATCTGGTCCACCAGACCGTCGCGAATAATCACGGCGCGATCCGAGACGCGGATCATCTTCGGGTCGTGGGTCGCTGTGATAATCGTGACATTGTGCTCCTGATTGAGCTGGCGCAGCAGAGCGATAATCTCTGATCCCGTGTTTTGGTCAAGGTTACCCGTGGGCTCGTCGGCCAGCACAATGGCAGGATTATTGGCTAGTGCTCGTGCAATGGCGACGCGCTGTTGCTGACCGCCGGAGAGCTGACCGGGTTTGTGGTGGTAGCGGTGGCCCAGCCCGACTGTGTCGAGAAGCTCCATCGCCCGCGCCGTGCCCTCATCACTCGGCATGCCCGCAAAGACCGTGGGCAGCATGACATTCTCCAGTGCCGTCATCACGGGGATCAGGTTAAAGGTCTGGAAAATATAGCCGATCGTGTGGCAGCGTAGAAACGCGAGCTCGTTGGCATCGAGCTGGGCCATGTCCACATCGTTGATAAAGACCGTCCCGCTATTGGGCTTGTCCAGGCCACCGATCATGTTGAAGAACGTTGACTTACCCGAGCCTGACGGCCCAATGATCGAGATGTACTCGCCGCGCTTGATATCTATCGAGATGCCTTTGAGTGCCCGAGTCACCTCATTGCCCATCACAAACTCTTTGGTCAGGTCCTTGGCGCGGACAACATACTCCACCTTGCCAGTTCCGTTACTTTTTTCGTTGCTCATAATTTTCCTCTAAACATCTGATCTCAGGGCGGCGGCGGGGGGGATGCGCGATGCTGTAATCGCCGGGAACAGTGTCGCTACCATCGTCAGTACAATGCCAAGCCCGACGCACAGTACCAAGTTCACCCCAAATGCTCCACTCGTGAAAGAGCCGATCCAGGTCTCGCCATGAAAAGCTGTCTTAGGATTGAAGGAGAAGTACTTGGTCGCAACCATGAGTAAAGTCCCTGTCAGGTAGCCCAGCGACGAAGCAATTGCTCCCATGAGTGCCGCCTCAATGAGGAAGATCTTCACGATGAACTGCTCCAGTGCTCCTAGGCACTTCATTGTCCCAATCTCACGAAAGCGCTCCGTGACACTCATCAGCATGGCGTTGGTGATGCCCACGGCACAAACCAGCAGGGAGAGGGCGACCAGCCAGTTGCTGCGGGCGGCTTCCGTCACCGAGACATTGGCACCTGCCACCGCCTTACTGGTCAGAACGGATGCTAAAAACGCGATCCCGAGGAACACCCCGCCCGCAGTGATCATCGAGCGCCAGAAGCGTATCTTAATCGTATTGAGCGCGAACTCAAAGGCTTTTTTGAAGGGAAGCTGGACGCCCCGCTTCTTGTTCGTGGTGCCGGTAGGCTCTGTTACGTTGCTCATTTCTTTTTTGTTCCGGTCTGCAGGCCGATCAGTCGTCGGTCCGCCAGCATCTTCAGGTAGGCAGTTACAGAGGTCTCTGCCTGTCGTTTATTAAGCTTATAACTCTGGCTGATCTGGCGGGAGATGCTCTCGACGTTATGGGCACCGTCGCAGAGCTCCCACACCTCTGAGCCAATCTGATCCAGCTCGATTTTTTTATGGTCTGGCAGCTTGAACCATTTTGCCACAAAGTTTCCCCAGCGATCCTGCCGCCGGGGAATCCGCACGAGAATCAGATCTGGGAGGCCATCCTCACGCGCGGGCTCGCGTGACCAGACTATTTTTGGGTGGCGAATGGGCCGCGATGTCAGCACTTGCGTGCGGCTAGGCCGGTACCGACGGCCTTCCACCATTGCCCGAAGCTGCCCGATCATAGGTGGCACTCTCTCATACGTGGCACTCCATTCGGCTGACCAGCTCCTCGATGCTATCGGCGGCACGAAACGGGCGCAGGCTCTGCATGAGATAGATCTTATTGGAAGGCTCACAGTGCCAGGCACGAGCAGAAAACCGTGTCGCGGGAATCCGCAGGCTCAGGATCTCGCGAAATGCCTGCACCCACGGTGCCCCAAACGCCAGGCCCCCTTGCATTGCCACTGCCTCGTGCCCACAAACAGACGCCTCCTCGGCTTGATAGTGTACTTGATTGAGCTCGCCCCGTGCGTTTTGTTCAAGCCAAGCATCTAGGTAGGCATCTTTGCGGGCCACATTTGCCACAGCCCACTGCTCCACGGAAACACGCTCCATCCCATCGGCGAGCGAGAGGCGTAGGTACACGTTCATGAGCTGCTGGCTCGCGAGCTTAAAGCGGCTTGGAAGCTCCACCTGCAGGTCATAGAGCGACCAGAATCGCCAGCCTGGTTCGGCATCTTTGTTCTCAATGGAGGCGAGGATTCCCTCGGACACGCCCGCTAGGCCTTTGCGCCCACTCCGATCTCCCACAACCTGCGCGATGACCACACGACGTGTCTCTTTGCAGTGCCAGAGCGCTCCGAAGGCTTTCTTGTCTCCTGTCCATTTAAACCCAAATCCCTCCCGTCCGGGGCGCTGAATACCACGGGGCACGGGGATCAGCTCACTGTCAAACGCGAGGCGCTTCTTTTTCGCAGCACGGCCCAGCGACGCCAGATACGACTCCGCGCGCACTTCGATATCCAGTGGTTTTTTGGCTTTCTTGGGCTCGGTGGCCCACTTCAGTTCTAGCCCTTGCTCCTCGCCATCATCTACCCGCAAGTAGCCTTCCTCATAGCTACCCGAAAAACCCGTCAGATCCCAGTCGTACGGGACACGCAAGGTAAACCCTTGCCAGCCCAGGAGCTTGGTCTGTCGGCGCGTTTCTTGGATTGGTGCAGCAGTCATGGCTTGGTTGAAAACTAGAAGGGAAGTGGTTGGACTGCCTTCGCGATCAGGGCAAGGGCAATTGCTGCCATGGAAATCAGGCCCGTTCCGCAGGCAAAACCCGCCAGAAGAACAGGCGCGTAGTTGCGCCACTTTGTGACCCCGTAGCGCTTGGCAAAATAATACTTACCCAGACAAGCTCCCACAAATGTCGGAATGGTATCGGCGGGAAGCGCGTTGGCACCGCCTGCCGCGCCATAGAACGCAAGCACCGGTATTTTTGCCACATACATCACCCCGTAGAGCGCCAGAGTGATCACGCCCCCCCCGGCGATATAGAGAGGCTTGATAGACTCCAGAACCCACGCGGCACCACCGGATTTGTTGATCTGGTTCCAGATCGCCTGTTGCGAGGCGATAAGTGGCCACATGCGCTGTGCAAACGGGTACTGGCTGGAGGGAATCTGGCTAGTGCCCCAGATGAATGACCAGTACATAAAGCCGCCCAGCATGATCAGCGGGAACATGAGTAGCTCGGCCTTAAGAATGGACGTGAACTTTGTCTTGGTAAGCTCCACCTCACGGAAGCGCTGTGCCAGCGAGCCGTAGTCGTGGATGGGCATCGGAGCGAACCAGCAGTCAATTTTCTTATAGCCCGACTCCATCACCGTCAGCTCCTTCACGAACGGAAACTGAGCGTCTTGGCTCGTCAAACCAAACATTCGAGCCGCGACATAGGAGTTTAGCGGTGTGAGGAGCAATCCGTAGCCAAGCAGCAACATCACCGGGAAATCCGGGATCAAGTAGTGCGTGAAGGCGATGTAGCCTAGGGTTGCCAGTAGCCAAATTCCTAAAGCAATC
>NZ_JAYUPA010000662.1:0-3999 GCF_043760365.1 Armatimonas sp. | reverse complement strand
ACCCTGAGACAAACGAGGGCGAAAAAGTAGACACCGTGCTGATCAAGCGCAAACGCACGGATTTTACGGTGCTTGAGGAGTCTTGAGACGAAAAAATTATGGGTCGGGTGGGATTCGAACCCACGACCAATGCCTTATAGCTTTTCTCAGGAATTGCACCTGAAATGGCACATCGCCATCGCACTTGCGACAAGCAAAGGGCACTGCTCTACCACTGAGCTACCGACCCGGAAGCACGGGAATTCTATCACGCGAAAGTAAACCCGTCCACCCCTTAAACTAATTTTGTTTTTCAAGGTGTATAATGCCTGCTTAGATGCCACGCACCAAGATCATTTGTACTCTCGGCCCTGCGGTCGACTCTCCAGAGACGTTAGAGAGACTCATCCGCGCAGGAATGGATGTCGCCCGCTTTAATTTTTCGCATGGAACCCATTCCCAGCATGCGGAGCGCTTCGCCCGTCTGCGGTCGGCGGCGGCGAAAGTGGGCAAGAGTGTGGCAGCCCTTCAGGACCTCTGTGGCCCCAAGCTACGAATCGGCACCATGACGGAGGGCGTCGTCTTAGAGGAAGGCGAACGGGTGGTTCTGACCCTGGCAAGCGTTCTGGGCACGGCGGAGCGCATTTCTCTGCCCCTGCCTGAGTTTTTTGCGGTCGCAGCGCTAGGGATGCGGCTCCTGCTCGACGATGGACTACTGGAGCTCCAGGTGGAACAAGTCCAGCCGGACGAAGTGAGATGCGTCGTGATTGCGGGCGGCGTCCTAACCTCGGGCAAGGGCGTCAACCTGCCAGGAGTGGCTCTCCCGATTGAGGCCGTCACTGACAAAGATGAAGCGGATCTGCGCTTCGGGCTTGCGCTAGGAGTGGACTATGTGGCCCTCTCTTTTGTGCGCCATGCCGATGATGTGCTCCGTCTACGTTCCTTGATGGAGCGAGAGGGCCGCGTGGTGCCAATCCTGGTCAAGATAGAAAAGGCGGAGGCGGTTGAGAATCTGGATTCCATTCTCGCCATGGCAGACGGTGCAATGGTGGCCCGGGGTGATCTGGGAATCGAGATGCCGGTGGAGGAGATGGCTATGATTCAAAAGCGCCTGATCCGAGCCTGCAATGTGCTGGGCAAGCCCGTGATCACCGCCACCCAGATGCTGGATTCCATGATCCGCAACCCACGCCCTACCCGTGCCGAAGTAACAGACATTGCGAACGCGATCCTCGATGGTACGGATGCTCTGATGCTCTCCGGGGAGACAGCCGTGGGTGCCTACCCTCTCCAGGCAGTCGAAACCATGAGCCGAATCGCCCGTCGCACGGAGGAACAGCTCGACTACGACCAGCTCCTTCGAGAAAAGACAGCCCTCTTTGGCCGTGACAGCCTGACCGATGCAGTCGCCGAAGCTGCTGTCACGATTGCGCATGATCAGCAAGCCAAAGCCATTCTCTGTGCCACGGAAACGGGGGGAACGGCACGTGCAGTGGCAAAATTCCGTCCGCGCTCTCAGATACTTGCGGTCACACCCTCGGAGGAAACCTGCCGTCGCCTTGCCCTCTGCTGGGGCATCCAGTCTCTGCTGATGCCCGCCCCCACCAGCGTGGACTCGCTTCTGAGTGAGAGTACCGCGGTCGCGGCTCAGAGCGGCTATCTCCAACCGGGCGATTTGTTCGTCCTTACCTCCGGGACGCCTCTGGGCAAGCCGGGCAGCACGAATCTCATAAAGGTACATTACCTTGGCGAACCACTCTAAATCTTCTCCTACAGTCTCACTTCCCCGGACACGGACACAGCGTCGTCGTTGGGATACAGTCTGGCGTCTTCTGGGCATCAGCCTCGGTGTTGGTCTCGGGCTTTTCCTCTATGTACGCTGGCTCTCGCTTCCCTGGTCCCTAGGTGTACAAACCAATCATGAAGTACGAATCCTAGAGGCACGCCTCCAAGGTCTTCATGCAGAAAACGTGAGCCTATCAAAGCGCCGATCCTATTTGAAGTCGTCAGAAGGCATCGAAGCCCTTGCCCGCTCCCGTGGCTACCATCATCCCGGCGAGCAAGTTTACCTGGAACCAACCCCTAGCATCGAAAATAAATTGTCGCGACGCTGAGGAAGAGTTCACAGGCAACCAAAATGAAGTTTGAATAATTTTAAAAATTGGGGATAATAGTAGCGATACTAGAACCGTACTTTTTCTAGCACCAGGTTTTCTGAGCGCCTATGCCAACTCAATTCACCAGAAAGGAAGTTAATCTGTGTCTGTAGAGCTGATCTCCTCGCCTGCAAACGCGACACCCTCTAGTAGCTACGTCGTGATTAAGCGGAGCATGGATATCGTTTTTTCTTTTATTGCTCTCTTAGTTCTCGCACCTATCCTCTTGGTTATAGTTCTTTCGATCTGGTTAACCGACCGTGGGCCGATTATTTACCGTCAAAAACGGGTAGGGATGAACGGGCGGCTCTTCACGTTCTACAAGTTCCGCAGCATGGTGACAAACGCCGATGCGCTCAAGACCCAGCTTTCTACCAAGAACGAAGCCTCGGGGCCTATCTTCAAAATGAAGAAAGATCCACGAATTACCTCTGTTGGCCGCATGCTCCGCAAGTCATCGCTCGATGAGCTCCCGCAAATCTGGAGCGTCTTGAAAGGCGATATGACCCTGGTAGGACCGCGTCCCCATCTGCAAAGTGAGATTGATGCCTATCCGAACTATCCCAAAGAGCGTCTGAGTGTTACACCCGGCTTGCTTTGTTTTCGCGAAGTAAGTGGGCGATCCAGCCTGAGCTTTGAACGTTGGTTGGAGCTGGACATGAAGTATATACAAATGCGCTCTCTTCGCACGGATCTCTCGATTCTCCTACGTGCTATTCCTGCGGTTCTCTTTGCCAAGGGTGCCTATTAGCTCGCTTCTCTATCCTTGCCATAATTCCTGAAACAAGCTGGGCACTGATGCTTAGCTTTTCTCATTTGTGCGTCGGTAGATCGCGACACGTCGGTCAAGGATGATAAGCACATAGGAGCTTTTTGCACAAATCAAATTTCAGAATTTTTCGGACGCGAAAATGATTCGTGCAAAAAGCTCGGAAAAATTAGAAAAAAAGTCTCTCTGGGAAGGCGTCTCGTGGGGACATTTGTCACTTTCTGCAATGTCGTCCCAAAATATCTGCGACGCTCGGCAGCATGAATCGAAGCAAAATGGGAGAATAGTCATGACAAGAAGGACAGGTGGGCAATAAAAACCAGGAACCATTAAACTTCTAATGTGCATATGTTTGGCGATAGAAAAACTAAACTCAAGAGAAATCCAGCACGAAGGAGCCGTTTCCACGAATCGTTAGCCGTCTACTGAAGTAGGCCTCTCCAACAGGAACAAAGCCCGGGTACCCTCGGGGTGCGGGCTCCAAGTTCCTCAGCCCGGCATGGGCTTCGTTCTCGTTGGCGGCATGGATTTTAATCTGTGACGCATTCGTGCAAAAGGCTCACTTAGGAATATACAATTTGTTCTGATCTCTAAAATTTTGTACCTGTCGCAAATCGCGTGGTGAGAATGCGAGGAGTTGAAAATTCCTCACTGAAGGCCGGGTGCCCTCTGGGCGTCGCCGAACGTCCTGCCGGACGGAATCTAATTTGCGACAGGAGGGGATTTTCCGTGTAAAAGCAGGAAGATGAGCTGTTTTGGGGAACTATGTAATTGGCTCGCTTGACAGCCACTAGGTCCGCACGTACAATTACTGGGGTATTTTTCGTGCTAAGGGAATTTTTGATGTCAAGAATAAAAAGGAAGAATAACAACATGTTGCACCGCCTGCAAACACGCAGCGGAGTTCTCGCTACCGCTACCGTGCTCAGTCTACTCTTGCCCGCCGCCGTCGCCTGGGCAGATGGCCAAGTCAAGTTCAAAGTGGTGGACTCGAAGACCGGTGTCGTACTCCCTGGAGCCATTATTGTTATCAAAGCTGGCCCCACAGATCTTGAGGACATGCAGTTTAACACGGCCTCCAACGGTCTGGTTTCC
>NZ_JAYUPA010000661.1:0-4010 GCF_043760365.1 Armatimonas sp. | reverse complement strand
TGCGCTGCTGGAGCCCCGCCGAGCTCAAGGCACTGCGTGGGATGCTCGTGCGCCGCGCGGCATAAAAAACACAGAGCCTTTACATTAAGTGGTTAATGTTGGCACGGAACTTGTAAGGTTTTCTCATTATGACCCTAAAGCAACTGATTCACAGCGATATCGAAGCGTGGGCGCGTGTTTGGAAGAGCAAGCCAAGCGCCTCGTTTGTGTTTTACTACTGTGGGCTCCGCGCGACACTGCTCTACCGGATCAGCCATGCCCTCTGGAAAAGCCGCGTGCCGCTGCTGCCCGGCATGCTCTTTCGCCTCAATATCACGCTGCATGGACTGGATGTGCCGCCCTGCACGCCCATCGGGCCGGGGCTCTATATCCCGCATCCTGTGGGTACGGTGCTCTCGGCGGAGAGAATCGGGGCCAATGTGACTTTTATCTCCGGTATCACGGTGGGAATGCGCGGCGAGGCGGAGTTTCCCGTGATTGACGATGGTGTATTTGTGGGAGCGGGTGCCCGTATTCTTGGGAAAGTGCATGTCGGGGCGGATGCTAAGATCGGGGCGAATGCCGTGGTGCTCAAGGATGTGCCGGCGGGCGCGACCGCTGTCGGGGTGCCCGCCCGCATTCTGGGCAACAGTGCGCAAAAGGTAGCGGCATGATCGGAAAATTTCAGACGGTCTGGGTGGTCTTGACCAGCTTGTTCAAGACTCGCCGCTGCACGCGACGTGGGAAATTGATCCGGGTCTGGGGATCTTTACAAGTGATTGGCGATGTGCGCCTAGGGGAGCGGGTGCGGATTCGCGCCACCCACCTGCCGGTTGAGCTGGCCGCCGGGCCGGGGGCCACGATTGAGATCGGGGAGCGCTGCTACATCAACTCCGGGGTCTCTATCGGGGCGCAAGAGCGGGTGACTATCGGGAATAACTGCGCGATTGGCAACTACTCGCTGATCATGGACTCGGACTTTCATAGCCTGGATGACCACACCAAGCCAGGAATCGCTGCGCCGGTGGTGCTGGAGGACAATGTCTGGCTGGGCGCGCGAGTGACCGTGCTTAAGGGAGTTCGGATCGGACGAGGCGCGGTGGTGGCTGCGGGAGCGGTTGTCACCCGCGATGTGCCGCCTTGTGCGCTCGTGGGAGGCGTTCCTGCCAAGCTGATACGGTTTCTAGAGAAGAACGAAAAGTAATGGAAAAAATAATCTCACAACAAGAGCCCCGGAGAAATCGGGTACTCGATGCCCTGGGCGATGAGCTCGGACTAGCCTGGGTGCCGTGGCGGCTGGTGCTAGCCAATACACTGCTACGTCCCCTGCCCGAAGACATGTCCGGGCGCTGGCGGCGGCTTATCTACTGCTGGGCGGGAGTGAGTATTGGCCCGAAGACCCTGGTGCGTGGCGTGTTGCAGCTACGCGGAGGGCGGCAAGCAGTACGCAATCTTACGATAGGACGCGAGTGTCTGATCTATCCTCCGAGCTCCATTGACTGCTGTGCCCCCGTGCGGGTGGGAAACAATGTGACCTTTGGACCGGGCGTGACGATTATCACGGGAACCCATGAGCTGAGCGATCCCTGCCACCGGGCGGGCTCGCTGGTGCCCAAGCCCGTGACAATTGAAGACGGGGCTTGGCTGTGTCTGGGCGCGACGATTCTTCCTGGAGTGACCGTGGGCAAGGGAGCCGTGGTCGCCGCCCGAGCAGTGGTCACCCGCGATGTGCCGCCCCACACGCTGGTGGGGGGAAACCCGGCACGTGTGATTCGCACGCTAGAGACGGAGGTGCGGGTATGAAACGTATTTTGTTTATTCAGTCCCAGACTTTCTACGGTGCCGACTCCGCGATCCATGCGCAGCTTATGGAGCACCTGGATCGTCATAAAGTGGAGGTCTCCGTTGCCTGCAACCATCGCTGTGATGCCAACCGTGAGATGACTGTCCTGGATCGCTTAAAAAAGATCCCGAGTCTCACCGTGCGCCCCACGGAGTTTGGCCCGACCGTCTTTGGACGCCCTCTGCTGGAGAAGCTCTTGCAGTCCGTGACACACGGCCCCCTGATTCCGCTGCATTTGTTGTCGCTCGCTGCCTACATCAAGCGAGAGAAGATCAAGATTATCCACGGCACTGAGAAACCACGCGATGCTTTTTATGGTGTCCTGCTGGCGAAGCTGACTGGGGCACGGAGCGTGATCCATATGCATGTCCGCTACGCCGACTGGCTCCAGCCGACCGTGCGCTGGGCGCTACGCAACGCCGATGCAGTGGTAGGGGTCTCCGAGTTTGTCTCCCGCACGGTGATTGAGGCCGGAGTTCCTGCGGAGCGTGTTCACACCGTGGTCAATGCACTGGATACCCACGATGGTACCTGGGAGCCGCGCGGTGATGCTGCCCAGGTGCGTCAGGAGTTTGGGATTGCACCCGATGCCATGCTGATCGGCGTGTGCTCGCGCCTCTTTCGCTGGAAAGGTCAGAGAGAGCTGATCAAGGCCACCGCACTGATTCTGCCAGAGCTACCGAACCTGCACCTGATGATTGTCGGCGAGGACGACTCCCGTGCCAATCCGGGGGGGGGGAGCTTTCGGGCTGAGCTGGAGGAGCTCGTCGCCCAGCACGGTATGACCGACAATGTGACTTTTACAGGGTTCCGGCAAGACATCCCGCGCCTGATGAACGCCTTCGATCTCTATGCCATGCCGAGTTTTGAGGAGCCGCTGGGAATGGTCTATCTGGAGGCAATGGCCCTGGGTAAACCCGTGGTGGCCTATAACAACGGCGGTGTCCCAGAGATCGTCGCGGATGGCATCACGGGCTTCTTGACAAAACCTTACGATATTGACGCTCTGGCACGCTCGTTGCGTACTCTTGCTCTTGACTCTGGCCTGCGCCAGACGATGGGGGCGGCGGCGCGGGAGCGTGTGCTTCAGGATAACACGTCGAAGCAAATGTGCGCCCAGATGGAACGGGTCTACCGCGCTGTTCTGACGGGATGCCGTGAACCTGAGGCGATTCCCGCCATCAACTAGGGACGAAAAAAGAATGCCATTTCTGAGTGTCGTGATTCCTACCTACAATCGGTGTGTCAGCCTGAAGGTGACCCTGAATGCCTTGAAAGCTCAAGAGGCCGTACCGGGTGGCTTCGAGGTCGTGGTGGTCTCCGATGGTTCCACGGACGGAACCGATGCACTGCTCGCGGGCTGGATGGCGGCAAGCTTGCCGTTTACGCTGCGCCCGATTCGCCAGGAGAATGCGGGACCCGCACGGGCACGAAACCGGGGGATTCACGAGGCGGAGGGCGAGATTGTTGTCTTCCTAGACGATGACGTGGAGCCGCAGCCGGGGTGCTTGAGGGCGCATGCCTTGCGCCATGAAGAAAATAAGAAGCTCGTCCTGATCGGCCCGATGTCGCCTGATCCGAAGCGCACTTCCTCCGAGCCGGTCTGGATCGCCTGGGAGCATGCCATGCTCCAGAAACAGTACGACTCCTGGAAAAACGGGATCTGGGCGGAGCACGAGTGTGGCCCCCATAACTTCTACACGGGCAATGCTTCGGTGCGGCGGGAGTATTTGATGGCGGTGGGGGGCTTTGATGAGGGCTTCACCCGCCAGGAGGATGTCGAGCTTGCGACGCGTCTAGAGCGGGAGTGCGGTGTTCACTTTCGCTTTGATCCCACGCTCGCGGCGCTGCATCGGCCTCTGCGGACATTTGTGTCGTGGCTGCGAGTGCCTCATGCCTATGGCAGGCTCGATGTGATTCGGGCGCAGCGAGGAGATGCCTCCTGGGAGGTCATTCGCCAGAGCTATGTCTCGCGACAGCGTGCGACAAAATTTCTGGCAGGGCTAGCACTACCCCACAAAGTGTTTGGTGCTTTTCTACGGGGACTGCTGCGACTAGCGGCACAAGTGGCGTATGCCGTGCCCGTGGTGGCGGCGCAGCGTGTGGGTTTGGGGGCCTTGAGTGCCCTGTATAACATTCATTATTTAGAGGGAGCACGAGACGAGCTGGGGTCGTGGGATGCTCTCCG
>NZ_JAYUPA010000660.1:0-4019 GCF_043760365.1 Armatimonas sp. | reverse complement strand
AGGACGTATCCAAGGCGACGCGCTTGATCTGCTCGATGGGCACTTGGGAGAAGATCCGGACGGAGCGAACCGGGCCATCACACGCCACGGAGATTCCTGGAGCGTAGCGGAGCTGTGGGCGACGAACCCAAGCAACAGCCGAAACCAGCCCGGCGGCAAAGTCTCCAGGCTCCAGGCGCGGGGCAAGCTGCGACGGCAGGATAAACTCCACGCTCGCCCCCACGGCTCTGCCCTCTTCGGTCTCCGTAAACCAGTCCGTGAGCGGACGAGCGTTAAGATAGGGAACGGATCCCAGCTTATAAATGAACGCGTTCATAAATAAATTGTACCACATTTTAGTGTATAATCTCTAGCAATTATGAGCATGGATGAAACGCCGATGACGACTCCCACCACGACACCTCCCGCGACCAAAGGGGTTACGCCACGAAAACTCCTGGGCTGGAGTCTTCTGCTTCTTATTGGAGGCGGGGTTGTTAACTTTGGGATCAATACCTTCCTGACAAAATCGCAGCTTGGCCAGGTTGCCAGCAAAGACCCCGCGCAGCAGCAAGACGGGGTTGCGAAGCTCATGGGACGTAAAGTTCTCTTCGATGCCCTTCAGGGCGGCGCTCCCCCACCCACACGCCTGGCAGCCATCGCCACTCTTCAGGCACTGACGGCGGGCGGAAAGAACAAAGACGCCTTTGAGCAGCTCCTCCAGATGTGTAAAGACCCCGATACCGAGTCGGCGGAGAAGAAGACCCACCCCGTGCGCGATGCCGCTCGCAGCGCCGTCGCCGCGGTTGGTGCGAGCTACGCCGAGCGCCTATTAGATGCCGCCAAAGACCCGGACGGCAACATTCGCGACGGTGCGCGGGAAGCGCTCAAGAAAATCGGTGCGCCCCTCAAGGAGCAGATGGCAAAGCGTCTGAGCGATAAAGACCTGCGCGGACCCATGGGCGAGGTACTGGCGGGGATCGGGCCGGAGACGGTGGTTTTGATCGCGCCCTACCTTAGTGATGAGAAAATTAAGACAGACGCGGGAGCGAAGATATCGCTCATCGAGACGCTGGGGAAGTTCAGTGTCCCCGAAGCCGCGACTCCCATCCTGCCGTTCATCTCCGACACCGACCCTAATGTCCGCCGCTCGGTGATCACCTCACTGGCCAACAACGGTGATCCTGTCGGTGCCCCCGTGCTGATTCAGGCGCTCCAGAGCACCGACACCGACGCATCGGCCCGCGCCGCCGCCGCCGGTGCTCTGGGCGGTATCGCGACCCCCGAAGCGAACGCCGCGATGCTCACGGCTCTGAGTGACTACGACACCTTTGTGGGAATTGCTGCCGCCGCGGGGCTGCGCCGGGCAGGTGATGCCGCCGCCGCGCAAGTGGCTCAGGCACTGGCGAGCGCAAGCCCTTCCGTTCGCGCCCTTGCGGCGGAGGCATCCGGCGGCCAGCGCTCGTCCACGCTCGCTACCAAGGCACTTACGGACTCTGACCCCGCCGTGCGTGCAAAAGCCGCCGCCGCTTTGGGCGAGGTGCTCTTCCGTGCCGCCAGTATTCGCAAGACTCTTGTGGCGCTCGCCTCCCCCACCGATGACAAAGCCCGTGATCTCGCGGTCACCGAGCTGTTGCGCTTCGGGGCGGAGAAAGAGGTGAGTGGCGCAGGAATCCCCGCAGCCGCAAAAGCAAATGTAATCGCTTATTACACGGCCAAACGGGACGCGGAAAAAGACGATAAAAAGAAAGCCACCTGGGACAAGCGTATCGCCAAGCTCACCACGGCGGCTCCCCTCTCCGCTCTTGCCTTCCCCACGGAGTTTGCGCCGCTCATCACCGCCCTCGCCGATAAAGAAGGCGCTTCGGAGGCCGCTGCCGTCGCGCTGGGTCGCCTAGGGACGGTCGCGGTGGAGGCACTGAAGGCGAAGCTGGGCAGTGGCGACGATACCCTGGCCTACTACGCCTCCAAAGCACTGGCGAGCGTCGGTCGCGATGCCGTAGACAGGATCCTGCCACTGGCCACCGACGGCAACCCCGCCGCGCGCTGGGCCGCCATCACGCTCGGGGAGATCCGTGACCCGAAAGCTGCCGCCGCACTGGAAGCCCTCGCCAAGTCCAAAAATGAGGACACTGCCTACATTGCACAGGCCGCACTCTCCAAAGTGAAACCCGGCTAACATAACATAGGATGAATATGGCACCTTTGCGTTTTGGAATTGTAGGCTGTGGCGGGATCGCGGGGCTGCATGCGCGGACATTTCGCGACGGACTGGAAAGAGACGGCACCGCGCAGTTAATCGCCGGTGCGGAGACGGACCCCGAGCGGCGCGAGGCCTTTGGGACTAAGTGGAGTCTCCCCATGCACGACTCGCTGGAAAGCTTGCTGGCCCGCGACGATATTGACGCGGTCGCGATTACATCACCCAGCGGCCTGCACGCTGCGCACGCGATCCAGGTCGTCAAGTCCGGACGGCACGCGCTCTCGGAGAAACCTCTGGACACCAGTGCCGAGCGTGCCGCCGCCGCCGTGGCTGCGGCAAAAGAGGCAGGCGTCGTGCTGGGGGGCATCTTCCAGCAGCGCTTCAACGCGGGCGTTCAGAAAGTACGGCGCGCGGTGCAAGCGGGGGCTTTTGGGGAGCTGGTCTATGTACACTGCGAGACTCCCTGGTACCGCGCCCAGAGCTACTACGACTCGGGCGCGTGGCGTGGGACGTGGGATCTAGACGGCGGCGTGCTCTCCAATCAGGGAGTGCACATGGTAGATCGCCTACTCTGGCTGGCGGGCGACTGGGACGAGGTGCTGCACTCCGTCTGCTCTCTCGGGAAGTTCCGCAACATCGAAGCCGAGACGCTGGGCGTCGCCACGGTACGTCTCAAAAACGGCGCGATTGCCACCATCACGGGCACCACGCTCGCCTACGACGGCCTCGCTCAGCGTGTGCTGATCTGCGGCACCAATGGGAGCGCGGCCTTTCACGGGGAAGAGCTAGTGACGTTCAAGACCCGCGAGCCGTTCGAGGAAATGAAGGAAGCAACCGAAAATGCTTCTCGTACCACCGACACCGACAACAAAGCCGCCGACCCGCTCGCGCTCTCGTCTAATCAGCATGAGGCCAACTACCGCGACTTTATCGCCGTGGTTCGTGAGGGCAAAGAGTCGCTTATCAAGCCCGAGGAGGGTGTACGTGTCGTCGCGCTCCTCAACGCCATCTACGCCGCCGCGGGAGCAGGTCCATACACGGGGTAAAAAAGTTCTGGGGAAAGCCGCTGCTGGCCTTACTGGTGGTCGGGGCCTTTTTGTTCTGGCTCACACCGATGGACACGGGCTTCAACGGCCCCTACCACCTCGCTAAGCACCTACTCAAGGGTGAAGTCGCGTTTACCGAGCGAACCCCCTACTGGGAAATGTACGAACGGGAGGGGAAGTTTTACCTCTGTTACGCTCCACTTGCCAGTGCGGTTCTCGTGCCGTTTGTGTTTCTCTCCGGTGGACACCTGACGCAGCCAGTACTCAATACGCTGTTTTTACTTTTTTCGGGCATCGGGCTCTGGTGCTTCCTGCGACGGCTCCGTCCCTGCCGCTCCCGTGCGCCCCTCGCCACCGCTGCCTATCTCCTCGCGACCCCCTTGTTCTACTCCGCGACCCAGGGAAGTGTCTGGTTTTTGCTCCACACCGAAGGGCTTTTCTTCTCCATGGCAGCGATGGCATTTCTGGTGCACAGGCGCTGGTTTGCCTTCGGATTGAGTTTTGCATGCGCGTGTGCCTGTCGAAACGCACTTCTCTTCACCCTTATGGCGCTCTGGCCGGGGGGCTATCGGGCCGCTGACTCTCTGGCTGGTTCTTCAGTGGAGCATGACAGGAAGCCTCTTTGTCACCGGTTACAGCCTGGCCTATGCCGAGTGGAAGCAGCTTCCTGTCTACCAGACGGCGTTTTTCCAGGATAACCTAAGCTTCTATTTCTGGCGGTTCCCCGAGCTTCGCCCCACAGCGCCGTGGCTGCACTTCGGCCCTGGCGGTCAGTCGGCGTGGGTGATCAG
>NZ_JAYUPA010000659.1:0-4020 GCF_043760365.1 Armatimonas sp. | reverse complement strand
AAGTTTGTGGACAGTGCTATTCGGGCGCTGGTTGCGGAGATGGCCGATATTATGTACGCCGCGCACGGGGTCGGGCTTGCCGCGCCTCAGGTGGGGCGTAGCCTGCGACTTCTGGTCTACGATGCGGGTGGCGGGCTTCAGGCACTGATCAATCCCCAGGTCTCCAAGGAAAAAGGCGAGCAGTACGAACCCGAAGAGGGCTGTCTTTCCATCCCGGGCTTGCGCGGTGTAGTACGCCGCCCCAGTCAGATCTATGTGCACGCACTCACGGCCAACGGGCACCCCGTGCGCTTCAAGGCACGGGATTTCGAAGCACGGATTATCTGCCACGAGGTGGATCATCTCAATGGCATCCTCTTCACAGATCGTGCCGATCCCAAGACCCTGCACATGCTCACTCCTGAGGAGCAGGCCGCCGAGCGTGAGCCGACCCCCTAACCCCCGCCAAGCGGAGGAATTATTGAAATGATGCGCCTCGTTTTTTTCGGGACTTCCCCATTTGCAGTACCCACGCTTCAGGCGCTCCATGCGAGCCGTCACGAGGTGCTCGCGGTTGTCACGCAGCCCGACCGACCGGCAGGACGTGGGATGCAGCTCACGGCATCGCCTGTGAAAAAAGCGGCGCTGGCGCTGGGTTATACCAGGATACTCCAGCCGGAGAAAGTGCGCCGAAAGCCCTTCCCAGAAGAGCTTAGTGCGCTAGCACCGGACGTGCTCGTGGTTGTCTCCTTCGGGCAGATTATCTCGCAGAGAGTGCTCGACACCCCACGATACGGCGGCATCAATGTCCACGCGTCGCTCCTGCCACGCTGGCGTGGTGCGGCCCCGATCCACCGAGCGATCATGGCGGGTGACCTCGAAACGGGTGTTGCCACGATGCAGATGGAGGCCACTTTAGATACCGGCCCCATCTTTCTGGAAGCACGCACTCCGATTGCCCCTAGCGATACCACCCTCTCGCTGGAGCCACGTCTTGCAGCGGCAGGGGCAGCAATTCTGATTCAGACATTAGATCGCCTGGAGCAGGAGTCCGGCTGGCAACCGACCCCACAGAGCGAGACAGGTATGACCTACGCCGCCCTGCTCACCCGTGAAGACGGCTTCCTTGACCCAACCACGGAGAGTGCGCTTCAGCTTGCTAACCGCGTACGGGCGCTCACCCCGCGCCCGGGTGGCGTGATTATGCTCGCGGGTAAAGAGGTGAAAGTGCTGGAGGCAACCTACGCTCTTGAGACAGGGGCTTATACTCCTGGGGAGCTCATCGCTGTCACCAAAGACGGGATTGAGATCGCCACTCTTGCGGGCATCCTGCGTCTGATGACGGTTCAACCCGCCGGGAAACCCGCGATGTCAGCGACAGCATATGCCAATGGGGCCCGCCTTAAACCGGGCGATCTTGCGGTCCGTCCGTAACTATTTTTCTCCAAAGAAGGATTCGCCGTGCCGACGTTGTATAATAGACTGGCATTGTTGTCCGTTGTGCCGAAAGGAATCGAGTTTGAAGATGCGTGTTCTTAGCCACCGTTTCATGCGCTTTACCGCCGCCGCCATTGTGGGTGGCTTGGCGCTTACTGCCGCTCTGGCCCAGGAAGGTGTCACGACCGTGGCTTTCTCTCTCTTTAAGGGCGAGGAAAGTTCGGTAAGTCTAGGGGGCTGGGGTAGTGGCCGTGCGGAACAGAGCAAGGGGGATAATGGGAAAGTCCTGGTTGGAGATTACTCCATCAAGGTAACCACCCATGGCACCCACCAGGGGGGGAAGATTAGCTTCGCTAAGCCCGTGGACCTCAGCGCCGCACTCGCAAACCCACACTGCTACTTGCGGATGCGCACCAGCTTTAATACCACTCAGGAAGTGATTGATCTTTCCGGGTTTGGAGAGAAGAAAGCGGCGGCTGGCTTTGAGCGGATGCGCTTTGTGTTCCTCATGGCAGATGGCTCCCAGTACGAGCTCGTGCGTCCGCTAGATATTGCACCCACGGAAGACCCTGATGCCTATGTCTCCGTTCATGTGCCTCTAACGGCGCTGAAGAAGGCAGCCAAGAAGCCCCTGAGCGGAAATGGTGCCAAACTTGCCTCTCTGGTGGTCTGTGGAGACAAGTACGAGCAGTTCCATATCGGTGAGATAGATGTCCTGACTGACGAAACAGAAGTTAGTGCAACGGATCTCGAGGATCAGATCGCCTTCGCCGACAACGAAATGACCTTTATTGCCGATGCCGAGGGCGGAGCCAGCACCCTCAAGTTCTCCTGGGACTGGGATGCAAACGATGGTATTCAAGAAGACGATACAGGGCGCACCATTAAACACGTGTTCCCGGCTTCCCTCTTCCGTGGCAACGAGCAGCTTCATAAAGTGGTGGTCACTCTAACGGTCACCGATGTAGACGGACTGAAAAAGGCTGTCTCGAAAAAACTGACGATGGAAGTGAGCAAGTAAACTCGCATTGAGCACATCGCCTCTGCCTGTACCAAGCCGACTCCCCGCTTGGCTGGAGGCGATGCGCCCAAAGCAGTGGGCGAAGAATGCTCTGCTCTTTGCGGGCCTGCTCTTCACCCAGGATCAGTACCATACCCTAAACCACTGGGTTAAAACCCTCGCGGGATTCCTCCTCTTTTGTCTTCTCTCGGGCCTGACTTACTACATCAATGACCTGCTGGATGTGTCGGCAGACCGTCAGCACCCCAAGAAACGCTTCCGCCCCATCCCCTCAGGCCGCCTCCCCGTAGGAGTGGCAAAGCTCCTTGCGGGCCTCGGAATACCGGCGCTACTAGTCGCAGCGCGCCTCATTGAGTACGATCAGAGTGGCGTGGCTGCCTGGAAGTTCTTCGGGGCCGCCGCACTCTATCTTGTCACTACCCTGCTCTATTCTTTTGTCCTCAAACACCATGTGATCGTGGATGTGCTGACTCTGGCGTCGCTCTTTGTGATCCGGGCAGTGGCGGGTGCCTTCGTGATCAATGTCCCGCTCTCCGAGTGGCTCCTGCTCTGTACCCTGCTGCTGGCGCTCTTTCTGGGGCTCTCCAAACGCCGAGGGGAGCTGGTTGCTTTGGGCGCGGCGACTCCTACCCGCGCAATCCTCAAAGAGTACAGCCTCCCGATGCTGGAGCAGATGATCACCATCGTGGCCTCCGCCTGTGTGATGTCCTACACCCTCTACACGTTCTTCTCCAAGTCACAGACGGGGCAGAGCCGCCCGTACTTAATGGCGACCATTCCCTTTGTGCTCTACGGGCTCTTTCGCTATCTCTACCTCACCCACAAAAAAGGCATGGGGGAGGCCCCTGAGGCGGTTCTCGTCGAGGATAAGCCCTTGGTGATCAATGTTCTACTCTGGGCGCTGGTGGCCACTATTGTCTTGCGTGTCTAAGCCGCATCTTCAGGTACAATGCCACGATATGTCTGCTTACGAAAGTTTACTCGCCCGCCTCGCTGAGCTGGGCCACCTGGGTCAGGCGGCGGCCTTAATGGGCTGGGATCATCAGTGCTACATGCCCCCCGGCGGCGCATTGGCCCGGGCCAATGCCATGGGGGCGATGGGCAAGCTGCTCCACGAGCGCTTCACGGATAACGAGACCGGACGCTTGTTGGCGGCAGCGGAAGCCGAAGGCGCTGAGGAAGGCTCAGACAAAGCGCTCACCCTACGCGTCGTCCGCCGGGACTTCGACCGCTCCGTCAAGCTCCCCACGGAGCTGGTGGCAACTCTGGCACGGGAGACAGCTCTGGGCCATGAGGTCTGGGTGAAGGCACGCCAGGACAACGACTTCGCCCACTTCACGCCCACTCTGGAGCGCTTGCTGGACCTCTCTCGCCAGGTCGCGGATCATTTAGGGCACAATGGCTGTCGCTACGATGCCCTACTGGATCAATACGAGCCCGGCATGACGACGGAGCAAGTGGCGACGGTCTTTGCCGAAGTGCGTGACGGCCTCCTGCCGCTGATGGAGATCATTCGCGAGGGTGATCCCGTGGACGAATCCTGCCTTCGACGCCACTTCGATGAGAAGACACAGCTTCAGTTC
>NZ_JAYUPA010000658.1:0-4027 GCF_043760365.1 Armatimonas sp. | reverse complement strand
TATCGGTTTTCGCGTCCTCGCCGTTCGGTCGGAGCAGGAGCCCAAACTCCCCTAAAGGAAACCACTATGCTGAAAAAACTTCCCTGGCAAGACATCTGTAAGTTCCTTTCGGGAGCTTTTTTCGTCAGCGCGGGCATCCTTTTTTATCTCTACCGGGCGCACGTCTCCGTGCCGCTCCTAGGCACGAGCTTTATCGCGACCCCTGAGCTCAGCGGCGGGCGCTCCCTTGTCCACACTCTTCTCTTCGTAACTTGTTTTTACCTGGGTTTTCTGAGGAAGCAGAAGAGTGCGCCATGAAAGAAGCTTTGTGGACAGCAGCTCTTATCTAAGAGATTGATAGCTATTACGTAAAAAGTCAGAGCTATTTTCTAATAAGCCTGCCCTCTTAGTTGATAAATATTAACTATTTTTTAGTGTCTTTAATCTATTAAAGAGTAATTCATAACAATTAAATCTCAGTACAGGACAAAAAATTCTGGCTACTTGGTTAGATTTACAGGCTATTCAGAAGAGGAAGTTTCTGAAGAACTAAAAATACGACTTGAAGAGAATGAATCGTCTTCTGTTCTGACTATCATGTCTGGTTTAGAAGCTTCATTTCGAATAGATTATCTTCAGCGATGTTATAAAAAAGAAAAAGATGGTTTATCTCGTGAATTTCGTGATATGTATAAACAGTATGAATCCAGTATTAGACTTGAAGACGGAATTCTTTCTGCATGGAAAAATCAAATGTTAGTAGATCATATTTTGATAGGAAATATTCGTGGTGCTTTTAAGTATCGCCATTGGCTGGCGCATGGACGCTACTGGACTCCAAAACTTGGGCAAAAATATGATTATGATAGTGTTTACCTTCTTGCTGAAGAAGTATATAGTACCTTTCCATTCATAGACTCAGAATCTTAAGACTGTGCGTTTGACAAAGCCCCGCATGCGGCTTGCCCATTCCCGCTCGGGGGAATTTCTGGTACCCTGTCTGCTATGAGTATTCCAAGACCTGAGTATCCCCGCCCGCAGTTTGTGCGGACGGACTGGCTGAATTTGAACGGAGCGTGGCAGTTCGAAGCGGACTACGGCGACTCCGGTATCGAGCGCGGTGTGAAAGATCGGGCGCTGACCGGGACGATCACGGTGCCGTTCTGCCCGGAGTCCAAGCTCTCCGGGCTGGAGCACGTGGACTTTTTGAACGCCGTTTGGTATCGGCGCGAAGTGGACATCCCGGTGGCGTGGGGCGATAAGACCGTGCTGCTGCACTTTGGCGCGGTGGACTACGACACGACAGTCTGGGCCGACGGCGTGGAAGTGGCGCGGCACCGGGGGGGCTTCACGCCGTTCTCCGCCAATTTAGGCAAGTGCGCCGGGCAGACCGTCGCGATTGTGGTGCGCGCCAGAGATAAGCATGGGGTGCCGCAGGCGCGCGGCAAGCAAGCCAATAAGTTCGCGCCCTATGCCTGCTTCTACACCCGCACCACAGGAATCTGGCAGACGGTCTGGCTGGAGCCGGTCGCCGATGTCGCGATGAAGCGCCCGCGCATCACGCCGGACTTAGCCAACTCCCGCTTTGAGCTGGTCGTGCCACTGACCGCGCACGGGCCGGGGCCGAACCTTGAGGGGCTGACCGTGACGGCGACGCTCACGGATGCAAACGGAGCGGTTTCGACGGCGAGTGTTCGCGCCGATTTAGATTTCGCGGCGCGGCTGATTCTCGACGTTCCCGAGGACCGCAAGCGTGTCTGGAGCACCGCCGACCCGCATCTGTACGGCATCACACTGACCCTCCTGCACGGCAAAACGACGATTGATACGGTGGAGAGCTATGCGGGACTGCGCAGTGTCGCACTCTCAGGGATGGCGTTTAAGCTCAACGGCGAGATTGTTTTTCAGCGCACCGTGCTAGACCAGGGCTACTGGCCTGAGTCCGTGATGACCGCGCCCAGCGACGAGGAGCTGCGTTTAGACATCGAGCGTAGCATCGCGGCGGGATTTAACGGAGCACGGCTACACCAGAAAGTCTTTGAGGAGCGCTTCTTCTACTGGGCGGATAAGCTTGGCTATCTGGTCTGGGGCGAGTTTGGCGACTGGGGCTGTGGCGGCTTTGGCCCTTCCACCAACCACCAGCAGCCCGATGCCAGCTATATCGCGCAGTGGCTCGAAGCCGTGGAGCGCGATTATTCCCACCCGAGTATCGTCGGCTGGTGCCCGCTCAACGAGACGTTTCAGGAAAACTCCGACACGATCCGGCAGCTCGACGACGTGACGCGCGGGATGTGGCTAGCCACCAAGCTCGCCGATGCCACACGCCCCGTTCTGGACACCTCCGGCTACGCCCATAGAGTACGCGAGTCCGACATCTACGACTCCCACGACTACGAGCAAGACCCGGTGAAGTTCGCCGCGAACATGGCGGGCCTCGCTGAGGGCAAGCCCTACATCAACAACGGCTGGGACAACAAGCCCACCAATATCCCCTACGGCGGCCAGCCCTACTTCTGCTCCGAGTTTGGCGGCATCTGGTGGAACCCGGCGGCCTTTGAGAACAAAGAGAGCTGGGGCTACGGCGAGCGCGTGACGTCGCTCGATGCGTTCCACGCCCGCTTCGAGGGCCTCTGCGATGTCTTGCTCAATGACCCCAAGATGTTCGGCTACTGCTACACTCAGCTCACCGACATCTACCCGGAGGAGAACGGGGTCTACACGTTTGATCGCCAGCCCAAGTTCGACAACGAGAAACTCAAGGCTGTGCAGACGAAAAAAGCCGCGAATGAGAAGTAGGATTTAAGACGGCTTGTGGTTCGCGGGGAAAAGCGCCGCGCTACGCTGGAGAATAGCCCGATCAATCAGATTGCGATTGACCGGGCTAGCTCCTTGAATCACGATAGCGCCCATAAAATCCGTCGGGCCAAGGCGAACGAAAAGCTTGCCAATTAGCTCATCGGCGAAGCTACTGGAGATCAGAGAAATGCCCTCAAAGTCCAGAACAATGCGATTGTGTGAGACCATACGCCGCAGGTTTTCGACGCGTGTGCGAAGCGGCTCGGCGGCAGGGCGGGAGCGAAACGAGTCCACTTCGTCTACAACCCGCAGGTAGATGATATTCTCGTCGTTTAGCTCATAGCGCAGCTCCAGCGAGTCACTGGGTTCATGGGGGCGTCCTTGAAATCGAAGCGCTTTTGCAAGTGTGGTGGAATCACTGTAGCGCAACCCGGCAACCAGGAGAGTTCCAGGGAAAGGAACCGCCTCCGGTTGTACAGAAACGATGCTATGATCGAGCCTCAGGCTGGCGTGACCAGAGTAAAGGTTGAGAAATCCACCACTGAAGCGTGCCAGCTCATAGGTTCCAAAAAGACCGTTTCCTTGCCCTAAGGTCGCGTCGCGTGTCACTCCCTCCTGCACGGAAGCAAGCAAGGCATCCGGGTCGTCGAGGTGTTTCTGAGGGCCACTTCGCAGGGTTTGGGGAATACTCAGGCCATGATCCACGACGGCAATCTCAAGCAGTTTCTTGCGCCCAAGACGGCTAAGCTGCACAATGCCACCAATGGAAGACTCGGCATGCGTGAGCACATTGTCTGTTATTTCATTGAGCGCCCACTCAATCGCCGCAAGATCACCACGCTCCAGATCGGTTGTCGTTTCCAGAATTGTATCAACCAGTCGTGTCACGGCCTCTTGTTGCTCGCGGGCCTCGGTAAAACGAATCGCTGCCACATGATCGTGCCCCCGGTAGTCAGAGGCGGCAAAGTACTCAGGGTTCATCAGATGTGCCCAGTTGGTATTGTGAAAGAGCCGGGCGATCTTAGGAGCGTTTGGAAGAGTCAAGTGAGTCAGAATGCCCTTCTGGTGCAGCCAGAGCGCCTGGCTGCACACCGCAAGCATTGGCCCCGCGAACGCGGCATCACAAGCACTGAAATCTAAATGGATCTCCTCATACAGCTTTTTCTCCGTGAGGCTATGGAGAGCTGCTAGCATTCGCAGAAGCGCATCCTGCCCAAAGCTCTGCTCGACGAAAATACGGTTTCCCTGGGAA
>NZ_JAYUPA010000657.1:0-4031 GCF_043760365.1 Armatimonas sp. | reverse complement strand
GAAGCCCTCCGCAAGATAGCTCTCGATCACGGGCCGAATCTGCCCGGACAGATCCGGGAAGCACTGCTCGGCGAGTGCGAGCCCGGCGCTCATCACCCAGCGGTGGTTGGGCGTGTGAAAGCCACCGGTCAGTGCTCCCGCGACCATGCGGCGTAAGAAGGCCTCGATGCGCTCGTGGCGCACCGCGAGGATCGCGGGGCACATCGCCTGCAAGATAAATCCCGCGTCGGGGCTGGAGTCGAAGTTGCAGTCGCGCAGATCCGTGAGGCCGCTGGGTCTTTGGTACGCTTCGAGGTAGTCAAGCGCACGCTCAGCGGCGGCTAAGTGGCGATTCGTGTAGAGGCACAGTGCCACCAGAGAGCACGTCCCACCCGGATCATCGAGGCCCCAGTCGGCGCGTTCAAGAGCGCCATCGGCACGCTGGAGAGCCACGTAGGAATCGCACTGGGCGGCCAGCTTTGGCAGCGCTGCATCAAGAGAAAACATAGGGGCGTATTCGGCACGGGGAAGGAGAAACCCTTCCGGGTAGGGAAAGAGCTTTCCATGTCAAGAGTTTCTTTTGCGCTTCCCGAAGCGCTACACGCCTATCTTCTCTCCGTCGGCACGCGCCCCGATGCCGTGCGCCTTGGCCTACGCGAGGCCACCAATGCCCTTCCCAACTCGGGGATGCAGATTAGCACCGAGCAGGGTGAGTTTATGGATATGCTCCTCAAGCTGATGGGGGCGACAAAGTGCCTGGAAGTGGGAACCTTCACCGGCTACTCCGCGCTAGTCACGGCACAAGCACTCCCAGAAAACGGCAAGCTGGTCTGCTGCGATGTCTCCGATGAGTACACCGCGATTGGCAAGCCGTTCTGGGCCGAGGCGGGGATCGCGCACAAGATAGACCTGCGCATCGCGCCCGCCACCGACACTCTCGACGCGCTTCTCGCCGATGGCCAAGCAGGAACTTTCGATTTTATGTTCATAGACGCCGACAAGCACAACTACGATAGTTACTACGAGCGCGGCTTGCAGCTTCTGCGGCACGGCGGGCTGATCGGCATTGACAACACGCTCTGGAGCGGGCGCGTGATTGACGACGAAGCACAGGACGCCGACACGGTGGCGCTACGGGCGCTCAATGCCAAGATCCACGCCGACGTGCGCGTTCAAGTCTCGATGCTCCCCATCGGCGATGGCCTGACACTCTGTCGGAAGGTGTAGGTTTCATTCCGAGAAGTTGAACTTGCGGTTCTCGAAGAACCGAAAGGAATCCCGATCTACCGCACTCAGAGAGACATCGAGCACCGTGATCGCTTCTGGCTGAGTGTCGTCCCATACAGCGACAATATCCACTTTATGCCCATTAGCTAACATTCCCGCAAGGACATCATAGACGGCTTTTGTCGCTTCGATAGCATCCGCTTCCTCGGGAGACCAATCCGCCGGAGGTGCGAAATCCATCTCGTTTCCTTCACACAAGTACCTGAAATGGCAGCTACATCCACCGTACTGACATTCGAGATACCACAGTGCAGGATGATCTAGCAGCTTGACAAGGGCCGGATCGTCCTCCTTTGTGAGCGGTAGAAAGTGATAGAGCGTGGAGGGAAACTGACCGAGGTCTTCCCGACTTGTGGTGGAGAGATAGACTAAATAGCACATAAAGATCCAAGCTTACTTAAACGTCACGGGGCGCTTGACATAAGTGGCGATCTCGTTGGCGAGAGTGAGGGCCTCGCGCTCTTCGTAGACCTCATAGATTGCCTGCTCGTGGCCGTCGGTGTGCAGCAGGCTCAGGGCGTAGAGATAGCGCCCGGCAGGATCGTGGCGCTCCTGAACCCGGATGCCCTCGACGCGGCGAAAGCGTGTCACGAGCTCGGCATTACGAAAGATTGTCCCGTTGCGCGCATTGAACACAAACGTGATCGGGGCTTTGTAGACATGCCTTAGATAGAGGGGGAACCCGATCAGAAGCCCCAGTGTGGAGACCAGCCAGAGGAAGCCGAAGTGGTTTTTCTGAGGCGCAAAAAAATCTGCGGAGGAAACGACATTCCACTGCGCGGATTTGAGTGTCGCGATCAGCCCTAGCACTAAGACACTACTTGCCATGAAGGCAAAAAAACCCAGCGCGTTCCAGGTAAAGTTTCCCTGGTGCTGGAGTGTCACCGTGAGCTGCTCCGGTTGCCGCTCGATCAGAAACGAGCCAATGGTTCGCGCGGGCATGGGTTCAGGGAGGGCCATGGTAGCCACTACGGAGGGGGAGGGGGGCCGCCTCCCCCTTTAAAAGGGGTTGGTGTGGATCGGATCGTGATGGGGCCGGAGTCCTTGGTCTCCAGCGTCGTGCCACCCGCGCCACAGCCTGCCGCCAGGAGGAGCAAAAGAAACCATACGAAAGAGCGTCTCATGGCTACGGTGTATCCCAATTTAGAGCCAGATGCAACCAGCCTCCGCCCACACGATTTTATGTCGTATTTTCAGTCGCGTCTTCACCCAGCTCCGATTCAAAAGTATGGGTAGGCTGGTCGTGGGAATGAAGGCGAATCGGGTCGCCCGCAAGGCTCATGGCAGCGGGAATATCAAGCCGTGTGTCAATTTGGTAGGGATTCGGAGCAACCGGCGCGGCGGCATCCAGCACGGAGCCCAGCAGGCGTAGCAGCAAGCGCCGCGCCCCCTCTTCGCCGCCCAGAGTCGCCCGAACACGAATTGCTTGCTCGGGAGGAAGGTCAATGATGATACGCACGGCGAATTATACCGCCAACTATGGAGATAACACGGACAGAGGCGGCATCTCGATTGCGCTTAGCCGTCGAGAGTGCGGCAAGCGGGCTGGTTGAGCGCGAGGCGGTCGCGGAGGCGATTGCGCTTTGTGCGGTGGCGGGGGAGCACTTGCTGCTCATCGGGCCACCGGGCACGGCAAAGTCTGAGGCGGCGCGGCGCATGGCAAAAATGCTCGGCGGGAGCTACTTCGAGTATCTTTTAGGGCGCTTCACTGAGCCCAGTGAGCTTTTTGGCCCGATTGACCTGCGGCGCTTGCGTGAGGGCATTGTCGAGACGGAGACAAGTGGGATGCTTCCCGAGGCGGAGCTGGCGTTTCTCGATGAGATTTTCCTAGGCTCCACGGCAATCTTAAACACCCTCTTGGCTCTACTTAACGAGCGGACATTTAGACGCGGGAGCACGCAACTTGCGGTTCCCCTGCGGCTCTGCATCGGGGCGTCGAACGCCCTTCCCGACGAGGGCGCACTGGCAGCCTTTGCAGATCGTTTTCTGGTGCGGCTCTTTCTTGACCCCGTCGCCGACGCGCTCTTAGAGGATTTGCTAGAGCAAGGTTGGAACCGACAAGGCTTTGTCCAAGAGCCCCTTGCCTCCCTCGCGGACCTAGATAGTCTCAGTGCCGCGTGCGCCCAAGTGGAGCTGGCAAGCATTCGCCCAACACTGGCACGGGCGCTTCGCACCCTGCGGCAGGCTGGTGTGACGCTCAGCGACCGCCGGGCCGTGCGCACGCAGCGTCTTATCGCCGCCGCTGCCACTCTTGCGGGGCGCACCGAGGCGACCGCCGCCGATCTCTGGCCGCTGATCTACGCCGTGCCCACGCGCGAGGAGCAAGCCCTCGCCCGCGAGGCACTCCGCCCGTTGCTCGCCGCCACAGAGAACGCCGCGCTTCCTCACGCCGCCGAGGAAGCGTCGCTTGGGCCGCTCGCACGGGCACAGCGGCTCTCGGGAGGAATAAGAAAACTCCTCACCGCCCCGCCCGATGACCCCGCAGCGCTCGCGGCCTGGCGACTACGGCTCGAAGGGTCACTGCGGGAGATAGACGCGGGCTTTGCTCCCGAGAAGCTCCCCGCAGACTTAGCGCAGCTTCGGCAGAAACTTATCGAGTGGGTGCGCGTGTGAGCCTTGCTCTGGAGTGGGAAGACCGTGAGCCACCGCTTGCCCCGGCGGGCTTGGTCGCGCTTGGCCCCGATGCCGCCTTGCTCGCCGAGCGCCTAGCCCGGCTGGACGTAAGTGTGATGCAACATCTACAGGGGACTAGGGGGGAAACACTT
>NZ_JAYUPA010000656.1:0-4042 GCF_043760365.1 Armatimonas sp. | reverse complement strand
AAACTCACCAAGCGTGAGGTCGAAGTACTATCTCTCGTCATTGAGGGAAAGTCCAGCAAAGAAGTGGCGGATCAGCTCTACGTGAGCAAGCGAACCGTTGATTTTCATCTGGCTAATATCTACAGCAAGCTCAGTGTAACCAACCGTCTTCAGGCCTTTCGCGAGGCAACACGACGTGGGCTACTGGCCTACCCGGGTAGCAACAACCCGCAGTAAATTTCGGAGAACTCAATCACACACACAAGAACACCCCGGGAGCTAGGCTCCAGGGGTGTTTTGTTGATTTATTTTTCGCGCACCTTAACATAGCTGTCGAGGGCGCATTCTGTCAAGGTATCGGTCTGTCCGCTGGGCCAGTGGATCTCCACTTTATCCACTTTGCTCGCCGCTCCCAGCCCAATATGGACGCGGGAATCCGAGCTAGAGAGGTAGGAACCATCGGCGCGGCAGTAGCGCACGAGCTTACGTCCCCCTGCCTCCACGGTAACCCGAGCACCGTAGCCACTTCGATTGCTCTTTGTTCCCTCTAGCTGTAGCCCGAGCCAGTGTCCGGTCTGAGTTGTTTCGTTGTGTAGCAGAAGCGGCTCGCCCTCACTGTCAACGATCAGCAGGTCCATGCGCCCGTCGTTGTCGTAGTCGCCGGTTGCCAGACCGCGCCCTACCATCGGCTTCTTGAGTGCCGCAACTCTCTGGCTGACTTCCTCGAACTGCGGCTCGTTCTTGGCGATCGCACCCCGGTTGTGGAAAAGCTGGGAGGTCTGGCGGTAGGTGGTGCTCTTATCAATGCGGGCGATATTGTCTTGGACATGGCCGTTAGCAAAGGCAAGATCCAGCCAGCCGTCGTTGTCGTAGTCAAAGAAGCGGGTTCCAAAGGCGACATACGGGCGTGTCGCGGCACCTAGGCCCACCGGGTAGCTGACATCGGTGAAGAAGTTGCTGCCTTCGTTGTGGTAGAGCGATTTAGGCTCGTTCTGAAACGTGGCGACCACTAAGTCAGGCTTGCCGTCGTTGTCGTAGTCACCCCAGTCCGTGCCCATGCCACCGTGGACACTGCTATCACGGTCGTAGGCGGTGCCGGACTCCTGCCCGATATTTTTGAGCTGCCCCGCTGCCGTGCTCTGGAGCAAGTCCCCTGCGATCTCGTCGTTGGCGAAGGCGATTCCGAGTGTGCCTGTGGCGTTGTGGTCGCAGCTCGCGACCCCGAGCCCTCGGCCCGTTGTCTGTTTCAGTGGCTCGGAAAGAAACTTTCCGCTCCCCTGGTTCCGAAAGAGTACTGCCTTGAGCGGCTCATAGTGGCGTGGGCCACAGGACGTCTGCAGCGGCTTGCCGTCAACATCTTTGCCCTCGCAGAGCTGCAATATCCCCGGTTCTGGGCCAAAGCGAGCGTAGTTTGCCACGATCAGATCCAGCTTCCCGGAGCCGGGCACCAGCTCTACCCAGGTGCACGATGTCCCCCAGGGCTGCGCCTTGAGGCCACTTGCCGCCGTGACATCGGTGAATTTCTCACCCTTCTCGTTGTGTAGCAAGGCACCGCCCCGGTAGGCAGAGAGGTAGAGATCGGGAAAACCATCGCCGTCGTAGTCGCCCACGGCGCAGCCCAGAAAGTGCCCGGTGAGGGAGGGAAGGGCACTACTAGGCGCGAATTTCCCTTTCCCATCGCCCTTAAAGAGTCCCGGCTTGGGGCCAACCAGTAAGATATCCAGGTTACCGTCGTTGTCGAAGTCTAAAAAAGCGCAGCCATTGCCGATGGTCTGAAGAATATTAAGGGGGCGCGTGCCGCTAATCTCCCAGACATAGCTCAGCCCCGCTGCCTTCCCGACATCACTAAAGAGAGGGCCGACGGGGGCGGAAGGAGGCGCGTTTTGGGTCGGCGTTTTGGGACAGCTCGCGCCCGAGAGCGCGAGCAGTCCCAGAAGGCAAAGACCTCCTGTAGCGTGTCTCAGCGTCCGCCTCCCATGGGGCGACCCTGGTTCGGAGCGGACATATTCCCGACGGGAGCTTGCCCTGCAGGCACATTTCCCTTTGCATAACCAGGCGGCTGCCCGATGGGCGCATTGGTATTGACTGAATCGGGCTGGTTCCCTTTGATGACGACGAAGACAATGATCCCCAGGACGACAATCACTGCAATGATGGTCGCGATGGGACCCGCACTCTCTTTAAGGTTCACTCTCGTTTTTCCTTTTTCCCTGATGTAGGTTGGCTGAAGCGGCGCTGCCGCTCGGCACGGATGGCATTGGCTTGGGCCAACCCTCCGCGCTGTGTATAGAAGCTGATGGCTCTGTCATAGAGTTCCGGTCGGTTGGGCTGATCCACAATCGCCTTGAGCACATCCACTTCCGCTTGTTTTGCATCCCGGATGCGTGTAGATTCGTTAAGTGCCTCGCGGGCTCCTGCCTCGTCCCCCTTGAGGCGCAGCGCTTGGGAGAGCTGGTACCAGATGGGCTCGGAGTCTGGCGAGAGTGCTGTCGCTTTTTTAAGCTCCCCAATGGCTTCGTCCGTGTTTTTACGCCGCAATGCCAACAATCCTCGCCCGTAGTGAACCATCGGGCGGGCAACGGGATCTGGCCAGGCGGCATTGAAGTGGGCGAAGATCTCGGCGAAGTCTTTCTCCTGCACCGACGATTCCAGCATTGCGACACCTAGGAGCGCGCGGTTGAGCGTGTCTTCGGGGGAGAGAACGAGCAGCTCCCGTGCCGCTACAATTGCCTTGTCGTTCTCCTTGCGCTCCACATAGGCGCGTACCAGTGCCCGGCGGTAGTCGGTGATTTCGGGGGCAAGGGCGATGGCTTTTTTGAGCAGTTCCACAATAGGATCCGTGGTGAGGCTTGGGCCAAGTCGGCTAGTTTGTTGCGTGCGCGCTTCCTGGTAGGCTTTCTCCGCCTCGCCCCCGCGTGCGGCGCGCTGCTCGTAGGCACGCTGGAGGCTTGCCTTGAAGCGGGCCTGTTTCTCGGGCTCCCAGCCTGCCACGCTCTGGTAGTAAAGTGATGCCTCCCGAGGACGATCGAGCGCCAGAAGCACATCGCCCATCGCCTCAAACGCCGCCGGGCTTTTCTGGGTCTGCTTAAACACATCGCGCAGCAGTAGTAGGGCAAGCGGTGCCTGTTTCTCGTTTAGCAAGAGGCGCGCTCCTGCTGTCAGAACGGTTGGGGAGTCAACGGGATTGCGCTGCGCGGCCCCCAGATGCCGTAGCATTCCGGTGGCATCGGCGCGGTGTGCGAGGCGACGTGCCATCTCCTGGTGCGAGGCAGGGGCATCCGGAGCGCGCCGAAGCGTCTCCTCAGCACGCTGAAAGGCATCGGCCTCCTCGCGCCGCACCAGAAACTCCCGGTTCCAGAGCTGCTCTTTGGAGACCTCCGCGAGCTCACGGTAGGCTTTGCGCAGCAGATTCGCGGGTAAGGAAGCGTAAAAAAGAGACTTGGCGGCTTTCTCCAGGGGAGCGAGCGACTCCTTCCAGAGTTTTTGTGCCTGGAGGGCCTGCCCCAGAAGCAGCGCACTCTCTCCACTTTCGGGGTCACAAGCGAGTGCTCTCTCGGCGGATTTCTGTGCCCCCGCATAGTCCTGCTGGCCCAGCAGTAAGCTCCCAAACTCCTCATGGTAGCCCGCTTTTTTAGGATCGAGCTCGATGGCTCTTGCCAGTGCTTTTTTCGCTCCCACCGGATCATTGGAGTCGCGCAGGAGGCTACTCAGCATGGCATGGTCCGGGGCGCTCTCCGGGCGCAGCGCGACTGCCTCGCGGATGGCACTGAGCGCAGCCGCCTGATCCCCTCCGTGTTCGCTGACTACGGCCTTCAGGAACCAGGCCTCACCAAGAGAGGGGTTGTAGGTCAGAGCGAGCTTCAGCTCCTCTCCCGCACGGGCGGTGGAGTTTTGCGAGACATAAAAACGTGCAAGACTCAGGTGGCCCTCCGCATCGTTGGGGTAGGCCTTGGAGAACTGCGTGAGAACATTGAAGCCACCGGTGATATTTCCCTGACCAATCAGTGCCCTAGCCCACGCATCACGGATGCGAGCACTGTCAGGCTGACGCTCCGCCGCCTGC
>NZ_JAYUPA010000655.1:0-11738 GCF_043760365.1 Armatimonas sp. | reverse complement strand
CGAAGAAGCGCGTGAAGGTAAGCGGAATTCCTGCCTCCGCATGGCCCGCCTCCGCGTGGAGCGGCGGGAACGCGGCCTGCGCCATGCCAGGATGCTCTACCTGGAATAATCGCTCCGCACCCGGAGGGTACCCGGGCAGGTCACGCAGCCGGAACATTCCCAGTTCCAGAAGGCGCATGCCAGACGGCAGTCCGCGCCGCATCAGACCTGCCGTCTCCTCCGATAGCAGGGTCTGCCCGCCGTGCGCGGCAGCGAGCATCCGGCTGGCCCGGTGCAGCACCAGTCCGCGGTACTCACCCGTCTCGCTGTTTTGCTCTACGTCGCCGCTGTGCAGCGCCATGCGCACCCGTATCATTGCGCCGACTGCCTCGGGCCAGGTATGGGAAGCCAGCGCCTGCTGGGCGGCGACCGCGCAGCGAAGGGCGGGGACCGCACCGGCAAAGGCTACCACGAACCCATCCCCTGCTTCACTGACTTCCATACCACCGTGTTGGGTGAACGCCTCCCGCAGCAGGCGATGATGGTCGGTCAGCGCCTGCTTATAAACGTCGCCAGTCTTTTCCCAGTCCCGGGTGCTTCCCTCGATATCGGTTATCAGGAACGTTACTGTGGTTGGCCCAGTGGTGGCAGGGGGATGCTGTCTGGGTGTGACAGGCGGCGGAGCAGCTACAGCAACAGGAGCTGCCAGACCGGAACGCTTCTCTATCTGGCGGGCAAGGGCGCGCAGATCCGCACCCGGTTCGTCTGCCATCTCGTCATCGAGCAGGCGCTCGAACTCTTTGAACTGGCGCAGGGCGGCACCCGGCTGTCCTGCCGCGTCCAGAAGGCGGATAAGGGTATGCTGGGCTTCTTCACGGAGCGGTTCCAGCGACACCATCCGCCGGGCATATGCCAGAGCGTTTTCAGTTTCTCCCCTTGCTTCCAGCGTACGGACGAGACGTGAGGACGTGTCAAAGAACAGGGATGCCTGTCGTTCCTGCTCGCCGGTAATCCACTCTTCGTACAGGTGGGGAAGCAGTCTGCCCCCGTACAACTCGGCCGCACGTGCCAGCTGTTCCTCTCGGTCTCTCTCGTTCGCACCCCGTGCCGCCTCCTTAATGGCCTGCTCAAATTCGAAGACATCAGTGGTGACGGCAACGGGATTGAGGCTGACGGAGAAACGGTCGGCACGAATGACACTGTTAGCGGGTACGCCGGGCGGCTCAAACTGATGGCGCAGCGACGACAGGGCGACCGAAAGGCTGTTGCGTCCCGCGTCCAGAGTGCCCTCGGGCCAGAGCAACTCAATGAGAAACTCACGGGAATGGGTCTGGCGCAGGTGCAGAGCCAGATACGCCAGCAGCGCGGCGATCTTCTGGGACTTGAAGCGCGTAATGGTCTTATCTGCCTGCCGCGCCGACAGACCGCCGAATAGAGTAATGCGCCAGGGTTCGTTCATAGGTACTTGGTCTCGACCTTCATCGGCGTTTATCCGCCTTCATTCACCATAAATGCGCGTTATTGTTATTGCCGTTTTCGTTGTGGAGTGGATAGCGGGCGGATCCGCACTTGTTCGTTCGCGCAGCCTGAAAGTACAGCAGCACCCTTACGGGTCCCTTAAATGGAGCGTGCCCAGGGGTAGTGTTACCGAGACGGACACTCAAACTTGACCGATAACCAGGCTCTCTCTTGCCGCCTCCACGACTTGTCGCGTCACCGCCCGCAGAGTGTTGATTTGCGCGATGCGTTCCGCCTGGGACAAAAGCCGGTCCAGCAGGCGGAAGTTCCCGCCGGTGATTCGGATAACCGCAGCGACGGCTTCTTCGTCCAGCGGCGGCAGGTGCAGTCCCGGCGGCAACCACCCCTCCGAAAGCAGGGCGCGTACCTCCGTAGCGCCGAGCGGGCGGAACTCGTGGACGAATCCGATGCACGAGTAGAACTGCGGATAGCGTGCCAACCGCTTCTCCATCCCCGGCATCCCGATTAACACCAGGCCGATACCGCCCCGGTCAAAAATGGCGCGAACCGCTTCCAGACTCGCCATCTTGAGCCGGTCGGCCTCGTCAATCAAGACCAAGTCCGTAGGATCAGTAATCTCCTTGCGGCGTTGTTCATACTTGAGGCTAATTTCCCAGAGGGTGGGAAGTGTGCGCGGGATTTCGAGTAGAGGGCATTCTAGCCAATCGTGTTTGAGCAGCCTCTCTGCTCGATCTTGCTCGCGCTGGTTTTCATAGAGGCGGATCTGCTCACTCTCTTCATATTCCTCACGGTTAACTGGTTCAAGCCCAATGGCACGGAGCTGACTTCGGCGGTGATCGATTTCACGCTCGACCATTCCTGGCGTGTTGACCACCGAGGCAGTGTAGAGAACCTTGTGGTGTTCCCTCAGAGCTGCCAGTTGCTCAAGAGTCATCCGTTTTAGGAGGGGCAAACCGGTGAGCTTTTCGCTTTGTGCATATCGCCTTGCCGAGAGCGTTTTTCCAACCCCAGGAGGCCCGTAGCAAAGCCCAATGTACTGATACTGGCGGCACGCCTCACAGAACTCGGCAAAACGGCGGTATTCCTGCGTCTCGACGAAGGGACAGCCCACCGGAAAGGGGCTTCCCGTTGGGCAGTCAAAAGTCTCGACAGTGTCGAGACTTTCCGTTTCATTCATTAATGTAGCGCCTCAAGCGGGGGGGCTTTGGTGGTTCCACTTGATTCTGGGCGCTCGCCTCAGAATTACTGATATTTTCTTCAGAATTCCTGGTATTCTCCTCCTGTCCCCGTTTCAAATTCATAAGGGCATCCACCGTTTTCTGTCGATCTTGAATCGTCGCACGCAGGTCACGCCGCCTTTGATTACGTGCTCTAAGAACCTCTTTCAGTGGAATTGTTGCTCCTGCCAGCTCAGGGCAAATGGCCCGACAGAGGAATTGTCCCTCATGAAACAACCTCACTTCGGCCAGGTCACGTGGATCGTAGCGCAGTATCACCAATTCCCCGATGTAGGCAGCCAGTGTCGTATCCACATAGCGTAAGCCTTGGAAGCGAACCCCATCAGGGTGTACTTTGCGAGCCTTGGCAACCGTGAGCAGCAAAAGGTCAAGCTGCTCCAAAGAGTCTGGCATTTGGGGGAGGAATCCTCCCTGATGCCACCTTTCTTGTGGGGCAATTTTCGTTTCACCGTGAGGACGGGTATGGTAGGTGTCCAGCAGAAACGCCTTTAAGTGGCCGTCCAAGTCCTCCAAGCTCAGCGTGGGTTCACCACGAACAGCAGTAGTTCCCGGCGGTGTATAGCCGGGCAGCCCTGAGAGGCACATCTGAGAAAGCGTCGAGAAGAAGCGCTCGATACGTCCACGTCCTCTGGGTTTGCCTGGTAAAGAAAAGACAAGCTGGATCTTCAAGTCCGCCGCGACCTGCTCTAGATGCTGTGAAGTGAAGTCACTGCCATTGTCGGTGTAGAGAATCTCAGGAATTCCACACACTTGCCAACGAGCATCGCCCTTGCGCCAGATTGCCTGCCTAAGTGCCAGTGCGGTTTGAAGTGCAGAGGGAGCATTAAAGGAAAGGAAGTATCCAGCGATGGCGCGACTGTAGTCGTCAATAACCGTGGTCAGCCAAGGCTTTGCTGTCGTTGCGTCCTCGCGCAGAACCAGAAAATCCAGTAGCGTGTGATCTGCCTGCCAGATAGCGTTGAAGCGCTCTGCTTCTCGACGATGAACCAGCTCAAACGAATCCGCATATGCCTTGGCTCCCTCCTGAGCTAGTGTCACTAGGTCACCCGGTAGTTTGCGTACAACATCATAGACAACCGAGTAGCTGGGTGGTTTCTGCCCCTGCTCCACCGCAACACGACATACCTGTCTGTACAGAGTGGCGATGGGAATAGGTGGCCTCTGAAGTACCAAGCCCTCGACCAGTTTTTGCATTGTCGGGGAAAGTACGCGCCTGGCTCCTCGATCTGTCCTGCCTTTACGAGCCAGCGACGTAAGCCCAAATCGCCGGAACAGAGATACCCAACGCTGGGCGGTTCGATACGGGATTGCCCCTTGTTTGGCAGTCGCGGCGAGGCTTGCCCCTTGCTCCAGATGGGGTTGAAGCAGATGGAATCGCTCTAAAGCAAGGAGGCGTTGGTCTTCAGGTAAGGCCGTCAGAGACGTAGGGGGAACTGTGAAGGAATCGTTCACGTCAACTTCTCCTTCGAGTTTGCCCTTTGTGTAAGGGAAAAGTAGGCCATATAATTCAGAAGATTATACGCCAAATAATTCAGAAATTAACACGTGTGGTCAAGAAACCCGTTGATCGTCCCCGCCATCGCGTGCTGCCCGATCATGGCGACGCAGTGGACACTCGCATCCAGCCCTTCCCAGCGCACGGGTTTACGACTTGCGATCCACACACGTGTCGCCCGTGCGTCCAGCATCTCCGTAAAACCCTGGTTCCTATTTCGTCCGTGCCCGTCCAAGACGCGAACTTCGGTCGCCCCCGCATCGAACGCCCCCGCAATCGCCGCGTTCGTGTCCGCCGTGAGCTGCTCTCGGCCATATAAATACTCCGGCGCGTTGTCGTCGGGGTGGTAGCACTGATCCCAGTGATCCACTCCGGCGAGCCCCTCCATATCCGTGCAAATCCAGACAGTCATGCCGTTATTCCGGTGTCACGTACGCCGCCGTGATACCGCCGTCCACCAAGAACGTCGCGCCCGTGGTGAACGAGGCTTCGTCGGAGGCGAGAAAGAGCGCGGCGTTGGCGATCTCTAGCGCTTCCCCGAAGCGGCCCATAGGAATATGCACCAGGCGACGCTGACGCTTCTCCTCGGTGTTGAGGTACTTCATCAGGAGCTCCGTGCGCAGGGGGCCGGGGCACAGCGCGTTGACTCGAATCCCCTCACGGGCGTGGATCGTCGCCAGCTCACGGGTCATGGAGAGCACCGCGCCTTTACTCGCAGTGTAGGCAAGCTGGGGCGTCGCGGCCCCGAGAACCGCCACAAACGACGCGGTATTAATGATCGAGCCGCCACCCGCACGTCGAATCGCGGGGATGCCGTACTTGCAGCCAAAGAAGACGCCCTTCACGTTCACATCAAACGTGAGGTCCCAGACAGCCTCCTCGGTGGTTTCCGCGTTGTCGTCGTCGGCGTGGGAGATGCCTGCGTTATTAAAGAGAATGTGCAGCGCCCCGTACGTCTCCTCGGCAAGGGCCACCATGGCGGCGGAGTCCGTCGCCTTCGAGACATCGGCACGCGTAGCGACTGCCTCCCCCCCTTGCTCCTTCACCAGCACCACGGTTTCTTCAGCAGCCGTGAGATTCAAGTCCACCACGACAATCTTGGCGCCCTCTTGGGCAAATCGAAGGGCCGCCTGCCGCCCAATTCCTGAACCTGCGCCGGTAATCAGCGCCACTTTATCTGCTAAACGCATTGTCTATCCTTTGTCTGAAAACTATGATTGTGTGTGCTTCGCGCACTCGGTGCAGAGATAATCGAGTGCCGCCAGAAGCTCGTGGAGGTACTTGATGCTATAGAGATCAGACTCAAAAACCTCGCCTTGGGGAGTAAGCTTGTAGAACTGCCACCCCGTTCCATTGCTGACGATCCCAAAGATATCAATCTCATGCCCATTCTTCTGATTGTTCCAGCGACAGGCTGCCATTTCTGCAAGGCACTGTGCCCGCCCTTGCAGAAAGTCATCTTTCTTCGCTTCTGCCACACAGAGCAAGGGAGTGGTCACAAACGCGCGCTTGGGGGCGATTAAGTAGTCCGCAACTCCCGTGAGTGTGTCGGTCTCTAGGGGGGCAGCCTTCCAGATTTTAAGCTGTGGGTGCTCCGGCACGATCTCCGCAAAGATCGCATCCATCAGCAATATCCGCGCCTGCTCGGAGTTTTCCAGATCAAATGCCTCCAAGCGTCGGCGGTTCTCTTGAAAGTTCGCGCTAGGTTCTCGCTGGCCAAGCGGTAGCTCCCAGCGGATCAGCACATCGGCAGGAATCAGCTCCAGAGCCTCGCGAAGGGTAAAGCCAGAATACTTCCGTTTCATGCCTCTATGGTATCCCGTTTCCGCTCTAAATTCGCTCGAAGAAGCGCTTCTTTTCCCAGTCGGTGACCACCTCATCGAACTTGCGCTGCTCCGTGCGCCAGAAGTGCGAGTAATGGGTGACAACCTCTGGGCCAAAGGCACGAGCGGGGAAGTCGCTCTTCTCGAACTCGTGGATGGCTTCCCGGAGATAGGCAGGGACACGGGGGAGCCCTTGCGCTTCATACACATCGCCCTCGAAGAGCGGCGGCGGCGAGATTTGGTTGTCCACACCGTCTAGCCCGGCGGCAAGGAGCGCGGCGTAAACCAGATAGGGGTTGGCATCGGCGCCGGGGATGCGGCACTCGATACGCAGCGATTTGCCCGAGCCGACCACCCGAAAACCTGCGGTGCGGTTGTCGCGGCACCAAGCGATACTGGTTGGGGCAAACGAGCCCGCCTGATAGCGCTTGTAGCTGGCGACATTGGGTGCGAAGAACGCCGTGATTGCGCGGGCGTGGTGCATCATGCCCCCAAGAAAGTTCAAGAAGAAGGCTTCGTCGGAGAAAGCGTTGGTGCCATCTTCCCGCCAGAGCGAGAGATGGACATGCATACTGGAGCCCGCGAGCGTCTCGTCCCACTTGGCCATAAATGTCACGGCCTTGCCCTGCTGCCAGGCGATCTCCTTGGCGGCGTGCTTGTAGAGTACATTACGGTCGGCCTGCTCCAGTGCCTCACAGAAGAGCAGATTGATCTCCTGCTGACCGGGGCCCCACTCCCCCTTGCTAGACTCAATCGGCACCTCGCTGGCATCCAGTGCGCGCCGAATCGCTCCAACAAGCGCCTCCTCTTTGGTCCCCTGGAAGATATGGTAGTCCTCGATGTAGCGCCCCGCAGTCTTGGGCGAAGCATAGTGCTTCTCCCGCAGCGCGTCGTAGCTCTCGTCGAAGACATAGAGTTCTATCTCGGTGCCGCCCATTGCAGTCAGTCCACGGGCCTTGAGCTTGGAAATCTGCGCTTGAAGCATGGTGCGTGGAGCAATACTCGCGTGCGAGCCGCACAAGACAATTGCGGTTTTGTCTAGCCAAGCGGCGCGACGTAGCGTCTTAAGATCCGGCTGGACATGCAGATCGCCGTAGCCGCGCTCCCAGTTGGTGAAAACATAGCCCGGAACGGGATCCATCTCAATGTCGCAGGCCAGCAGATAATCGCAGACATGCATGCCATCGTCCACGACATGCTCTAGAAAATAATGCCCCGTGAGACGTTTGCCCAGCAGGCGGCCATACAAGTCTGGCATCACCGCGAGCACCGTATCAATCTCACCACTGCCAACTGCGTTTCCTAGCTCTTCTCGTGTCATCGTTTTCCTCATAACTCCCCTCCTTCGTAGAGGGAGGGGCTGGGGGTGGGTTCGGTGGGGGAGCGATCACTGCGCCCAGTAGATGCTTTTCACCTCACTGTAGGCGTCGAGGGCTTGCGGCCCCAGCTCGCGGCCCAAGCCGCTCTGGCCGTAGCCACCAAAGGGTAGTTCCAGATGCACACTGCTCGATGAGTTCACGGAGAGCGCACCCGTTCGCACCGCACGGGCGACGCGCATCGCCCGTGCGGCATCTTGTGTCCAGAGCGAGCCCGAGAGCCCGTAGAGTGTGTTATTGGCTAGGGCGATTGCCTCGGCTTCGCTCTCAAAAGGCAGTATTGTCACGACGGGGCCAAAGACTTCTTGCTGGGCAAGTTCTGCGTCTGGCGCGACTCCCGTGAAGACAGTCGGCGGGTAGAAACAGCCAGGGCCGTCGAGTTTCTTACCGCCCATCAGTGGCTTGACTCCAGAGCGCTCCACAAACCCATGGACGCGCTCTCGGTGCGCAGCGGCGACCAGTGGCCCCAGATCCGTGTTCGCGGCCAGCGGATCGCCAACGATAAGTTTCTTCGTGTTCTCTACGAAGCGCTCGACGAAATCCTTGAAGATAGACTTCTCGACTAAGTAGCGGCTCCGGGCGCAGCAGTCCTGGCCCGTGTTATCAAAGACACTCATCACCGAGCCTGCAGCTTTCTCTAAGTCCGCATCGGCAAATACGAGGCTTGCTGACTTGCCCCCCAGCTCTAAAGAGACGCGCTTGACGGTCTGCGCCGCGGATGCCATGATGGCGCGACCGGTCATGGTAGAGCCCGTGAAGGAGATCTTGCAAACCCCCGGATGCGCGACGAGAGCCGCGCCCGCTTCGGCTCCTGTGCCCGTCACGACGTTCACAACGCCCTCCGGCAAGATGCCCTTGGCGAGTTCCGCAAGCCGTAGCACCGTGAGTGGTGTCCACTCCGCGGGCTTGATCACCACCGTATTGCCCATCGCCAGCGCGGGTGCGAGCTTCCAGAGCGTGATGACCAGCGGGAAGTTCCAGGGAACGATGAGTCCACAAACCCCTAGCGGCTCGCGCAGGGTCAGCCCCAGCCCACCCGAGAGCCCGACGGTCTCCCCGCGTGCTACCGAGGCAAGGCCCGCATAGTAGTCCAGAACACGCGCCGCGTAGCCGATCTCCCCTCGCGCCGAGCCAATGGGTTTGCCGACATTGGCACACTCTAGCTGCGCCAGCTCCTCCGCGTTGTCTCGCACGGCAGCCGCGAGCGTTTGTAGCGCCGCCGTCCTCTCACGCGGCGCCGAGTGACCCCACTCACCCTCAAAGGCCCGTTGGGCTTTCTGAACAGTACGATCGATATCCGACGCACTCCCCGCCGGAACCGCCGTAATCGTCTCCCCCGTCGCGGGATTCACAATGAACAAAGAACGCACTTAACCTACTTTCTGAAGCTTCGCCCCAAGCGCGGCACTCTTGTCCGCAGCCTCGATAAACACCATGATTTCGCGCATTTCGGCGTAGGGAATGGCTGGTTTCTTGGTCTGGAACATCCCTACAATGGCTCTGAGCATCTCGCGGTAGTAGGCGGAACCAGTGATGGTATAGGGTTGGTTGCCTTTCTCGTAGTGCGCCACAAAGCCAAAGCCGTACTGCCCTGCCCGAATGCCCCGTAGGCTGGAAAGATGCCCACTAGGCCAGCGGGCCATGAGAACTTCACTGGGTTCGGTGCGCCATGATTGTACCTCTATGCAGCCTGGGCCAAGAAGCGTGTAGAGCATCTCGACGCCATGAATGCCGTAGTGCAGCAAGCCGGGGTTACCTTCATGCAGCGCACACGGCCCCCAGACCTCGACGGAGAGAAGCTTGCCTAGCTCGGCTTGTTTGGCGAGCGCGGCTGTAATTTGCGGGTCGTAGCGCAGCGACGAGCAGCTCATGAGCGGGGCATTGTGCTTCTGTGCCAGCGCGATCATTGCGTCAGCCTCTTTGAGGCTCCCGGCGAACGGCTTGTCTACAAATGTCGGGATGCCAGCCTCCAGAAACGGCCTGGCGCGCTCTAAGTGCCGTGAACCTTGCTGAGACTCGATCATCACAGCGTCTATCTTGCCAATGAGATCCATGGGCTTCTCGACCCGTTCCACCCCGAAATTCTTTAGTTTCTCGACATAGCCGGGGATGCGCTCGGGCATGATCTTGGAGTCGCCGGGGCAGCCCGCCACCACTTTCGCACCGTCCACCCACTCGCTCTCGGCAATCGCGACATGGTTGAGGCGCTGGGTAAAGGCCTCGACGTGCGACGTGTCAAAATCCACCAGCCCGATTCGTATCATGCCGTTAGATTCTCCCCCACCGTTGAGAATCCTTCCCGCAGGTACGCGAGATTGGCTAGCTTCTCCAGCAAGTCCATCTCGACATAGTAGTACTGATTGGACGCTTCAAACCCGATTCGTGCATCTTGGGCTTGAAGTGCGAGCAGGCGACGGGTGAGCATAGCCTCGTCGCCTAGGAGTTTCGTGCGCTCTAGGGAGTCTGAGCCACGAATTTGGATGAAGCGTGCCTGATTGGCGACACTGGCGAAGTGAATCGCGACAACTTCCATCAGGTGCGCTTCGGTACGAACGGCCGGGTTGCCGCTGTTTTGCAGAGATTGTGCGCCGCGCTCAAACCCCTCGGCGACTTTGCGGAGCTGGGCGATGAAGATCTCGGGTGGGTAGACGGCGCGCCAGGTGTTGAGATCGTCGTAGCCGAAGCCGACCATAGTTGCCCGATAGCCGGTCGGTTTCTCCCAGAGCAAGTTCGCGGGGCCATGCTGAAACGGGGTGTTGTAGATGGTCTGGATATGAAAGGGGAACTCCTCGTAGGCAGAAGAAACCGCCGTCCAGGCAGCTACGATTTGTGCCGCATCACGCGCACCAAACCAGCGATGGGCAACCGTGTGCAGGGCATCTGTGGCGCTCGCCCCTTGCCCGATCTCAGCGACGACTTCTAAATTCGGCGACGGGTAGCCGCCCAGTGTCCAGCCGAGCATCAGGCCATCCACCTGCGCGGATCTTAGCCGCTCGGCGTGTCTCGCCGTGTTGGCGACGGCGGGCACGTACGGTACGGCGGAGAGCTCCCAGGAGTTGGCGGCCTGGATTTTAGCGACCGTCTTGATGCCTCGCGCCTTTGCCAGTGCCCAGTGCTTGGTCGCCCGTGGCCCCGGCCCCACGGCGGAAAGGCTGTACTCCCCCACGGTTGCCGCAACGCCGCCACGCCGAATCGGCAGATCCCACTCACTCACACTCATAAACAGCACATCACGAGGGAGTTTCATAATCGCATCGGTGACGACAGAGTCGGGCCAAGCCCAGTCCCAGACGATGAGCTTTTGCTTGCCTCCGGCTTTGGCAAGGCCCGCGTGAATGGCCGTGTTCACGTCCGTGAGTGAGGCGACTGTTCCTCGGCTTGCACAACGAGGGCATTTCGCGCCGCCGCCATGGCTCCAGCAGTGCGTCTGGTTCTCGGAATAGGTGATGGAGAAGAAGCCCGCCAGCTCGGGCACTGCCGCACAGACACTCGCGATAGCCTCGGTGAGGTACTGGCGCACGGCGGGGGCTGCCGTACACAGTGTCGCGTGCTCCCCCACCGTGATCCCCTTCACCTCGGGGGCTTTAGCAAACGCAGCCAGCGGCAGGGTGCGCGGCTCGTTGCAGTAGAGCCACACCCCAATCCCGTGCCTCTTCGCCCTCTCCGTGAGCTTGCGCAGGCCCGCAAGCCTCTCTTCATAGTGGGCGCTGGCCGATGGGTTCCACGGGTTGGGCGCGAGGTTGCTTAGCACTGCCTGCATCCAAACCCCGTCCACGCCGGACGCCGCCAACCGAGCCAGGTAGCCATCGGGGTACGGATCGGCCTCTTTCTCGAGGAGAGGATCGCCGTAGAGCGCGTGGTAGGAGTAGCAAAAGCGCGGCGAGAACGGATTGGGTCTGGAGTTGGGGCGAGGTTGTGTGGGTTTCTCCAGCGCCTTCACAAACGCAAAGAGCGCCTCTTGCTTTTTGGGGAAGCTGTCTTTGACTATCGTGGCAAGCTCGGCTGTTCGTTTTTGTGCCGCCGCATCAGCCTCCTGCCAGCGCACGAGGGGGCACTTGGGCTTGTGACTCCCGAGCTTGATGTAGAGAAAATCGTCCTCCTGGAGCGTGAAGGCCAGCTTTTCAGGTGTCCAGTCCAGTAAGATCAGCAGCTGCTCGTAGGGTAGTAAGTGCCAGTTGCGCCGGATGATCGTCAGCGCTGAGCGCCGCCACTGATCGGCGGAGATGCGTTTTGGGGCGGGGAGCCCCAGCGCTGCGCTGAGTTTCTTGATATTCGCCGGTGTCGTGCCGATCGTTCTCGCGAGCCGCGCCGTTGGCACAAGAGTCCAGTTGCGCCAGACAACAGCATG
>NZ_JAYUPA010000654.1:0-4044 GCF_043760365.1 Armatimonas sp. | reverse complement strand
TAGCCGCGAGGAGCGGGAGCGCACGGGGCGCTTCTTTGCCGATGGGCTGCGGCCCGTGGTGCAGGCGCTCAACTCGCCGGGCACACGTATCGAGCAGGTGATACTCGCGCCGGAGCTGCTCAAAAACCCCCTAGGCGAAAACTTGCGCGAGCGGCTTCGTGCCCAGCGCATTCCCGAGACCACACTTTCAGCGAGCCTCTACCGCCAACTGTCCAACTTAGAGGAGCCCCAGGGCATCGGCGTGATTGTGCAAAGGCGGCCTCAGAGGCTTAGCTGGCTTGCCCCTACCGACGGTGAGTTCTTTGTCGCGCTGGACACGATCCGCTCGCCGGGCAATCTGGGGACAATTCTGCGAACGATGGATGCGGTGGGCGCGTCGGGGCTGATTCTGATTGGCGGCGAGATTGACCCGTTCGACCCGAGAGTTGTCCGTGCCACGATGGGCTCGCTCTTTGCCCAGAAGATTGTGCGAACCACGGAAACAGAGTTCGTCGCGTGGCGCAAGCAGCATAGCGTCGCGCTGGTGGGAACGTCGCCGCATGCACAGATTTCCTACCGTGAGTTTGACTGGCCCAAGCGCACCGTTCTCTGGCTGGGCGGCGAGCGCGAGGGACTCTCACAAACCCAGCAAGCGGCGTGTGACATGATCTTGCGCATCCCCATGGTCGGCACTTGCGACTCGCTCAATATCGCCACCGCCGCCGCCGTGCTGCTCTACGAAGTATTCACCAGGTATCATTTCTAAAAGAGACATCCCACCCCCCTTCGCGAAGCCGGAGGGGGTGGCCGAGTTCCACGAGGCCGGGGGAGGAAAAATATGAGCAACCACACCCTGATCTACAATGCCCCCGCCACACGCTGGGAGTTTGAGGCGCTTCCTATCGGCAACGGTCGCCTGGGGGCGATGCTCTTTGGCGGCATCGGCGAGGAGCATATCCAGTTCAATGAGCAGAGCCTCTGGAGCGGCGACAACAACTGGGACGGCGAGTACCAGACGGGCGACCATGGCTTTGGTGCCTACCGAACCTTTGGGGAGTTGTTTGTGACGTTTTCAGGCAGTTCAGGCGAGATGCCTGCCGACTACCGACGCGAGCTGGACATTGCCACCGGGATCCATACCACAAGCTTCACGCAAAGCGGCACAAAGCTCCTCCGCGAGGCGTTTGCCAGTCGCCCGGCTCAGGTGATTGTACTACGCTACACGGCGTCGCAAAAAGGCGCACTCTCGGGGAGCCTGCACCTGAAATCCGGTCAGGGCGCAGCGGTGACGGCACGCGGCAACGAGCTTATCTTTGAGGGTGTGATGCCCAATACGCTCAAGCACGCCACCGTTATCCGCGTGCTCCCTACGGGCGGAAAGCTATCGGTTGACGGCGAGAGGCTTGCCTTCTCGGGCTGCGACGCGCTGACGGTGCTGCTCAATGCCCGTACCAACTACAAGCCGGACTACGCAAGTAACTGGCGTGGGGAAGCGCCCTTGCCGCGTCTCACGAGTGAGCTGGCGGCGGCGCAGAAAAAATCCTACACAGTGCTCAAAAATGCCCATGTCAAAGACCTCTCGGGCCTGCTCGGGCGAGCGAGTCTTGATCTCGGGCAGACCGACCCGGCGATCCGAGCCAAACCCACTAATGAGCGCCTCAAGCTCTACGCTAAGAATGGCAGTGACCCGGAGCTGGAAGTGACGCTCTTTCAGTACGGGCGCTACTTACTGACGAGCTGCTCCCGGCCCGGTGGGCTACCCGCGAACTTGCAGGGGCTTTGGAACGAGAGTAACTCCCCGGCGTGGGCGTCGGACTACCACAATAATATCAATCTCCAGATGAACTACTGGGCCGCTGAGACCACCAATCTCTCCGAGTGCCACCTGCCGCTCATGGAGTATATTGTCGCGCAGGCCGAGCCGTGCCGCATCGCGACACGCAAGGCGTTTGGCGAGAAAACGCGCGGATGGACGGCACGCACGAGCCAGAGTATCTTCGGGGGCAACGGCTGGGAGTGGAATATCCCGGCCAGCGCCTGGTACGCCCAGCACGCCTACGAGCACTTTGCGTTTACCCAGGATAAGGCGTACTTAAAGAAAACCGGCTACCCGATTTTAAAAGAAGTGTGCCAGTACTGGGAGGACCATCTTAAGCGTCTGCCCGACGGCAGCCTGGTCGCGCCCAACGGCTGGTCGCCGGAGCACGGACCGCACGAGGACGGGGTCATGATGGACCAGCAGCTTATCTGGGATCTGTTCCAGAACTACCTTGACGCCGCAAAAGCACTAGGCGTGGACACCGACTACCAGACCCGAATCGCTGAGATGCAGAAGAGGCTCGCGCCCAATAAGATCGGCAAGTGGGGGCAGTTGCAGGAGTGGCAGGTAGACCGCGACGATCCGAAAGACACGCACCGACACACGTCGCACTTGTTTGCCGTCTACCCAGGTCGGCAGATCTCACAGGAGACGACCCCCGAGCTGGCAAAAGCGGCGATTAAGTCGCTCAAGGCGCGCTGTAATGACCATGAAGATGAGACCGGCAAGCCCTTCGCAGTCGAGACGACGATTGGCGACAGCCGTCGCTCGTGGACATGGCCGTGGCGCTCGTGTGTCTGGGCGCGGCTTGGGGAGAGTGAGCGGGCGTATCTCTCGATTCGTGGCCTGCTGACCTACAACACGCTCCCGAATCTTTTTGCCAACCACCCGCCCTTCCAGCTCGACGGCAACTTCGGCATCTCCGCCGCGTTTGCCGAGATGCTGCTCCAGTCCCACACCGGGGTGATTGAGCTGCTGCCCGCGCTCCCGAAAGCCTGGGCCAAGAGTGGGTCGTTCACGGGGCTGAAGGCGCGGGGCAACTTGACCGTGGACTGCACCTGGAAAGACGGCAAGGTGACAGTGTTCCAAATAATCTCGCCCCAGCCCGCCACCGTGCGTGTCTGGGTGAACGGGAAGGTGCAGGCAGTCAAGGCGACGGTGCGACGGTGACGGAGCCCGCACATCGGTTTGAGGGCGACTACTGGACCCGCTCGGAGTGGCGCGAGATGCCGGATACCGCGCGGCGGGTGCGGCTGGCGCTGGGGACGGAGCCGATTGTCGTCCTGCCGCACCTCATGCCCGCTGTGACACTTCCCCCCGCCCCTAAACCCCTTCCATTCGGGCCGCAACCCGGCACCTGCCTGCTCGCCGATATCGCCGACACGCAGCCGATACCCCACGAGGTACTGGCGCTGGCGCTACGCGGAATAGACCTGATGACCGGGACGCTTTGGGGCTTTCAGCACGGTGCCTGGCTCCTGCTCACGCCTGAAACTCTCCGCCAGCGCCCCAGCTATCAAGCGCTCACTCTGGCGTGGGAGCTGCTGGAGCTACCGGGTAGCTCACTGGCGGAGCTAGCCGCCGTGGTTGCCCATGCCCTCAGAGCTGCCCACACCCTCGCCGAGCGCCTCGGAGCCGCCGTCACCCGCGAGGAAGCCCCCGTGGAAGCAGCCCGCCGCGCCGCGAGCCTGGTACTCCTCAAGGCACGCTTCGCCCGCTCCGTCGAGCTGCGCTTGCTCGCGCCAGGCACCCCATTTCCCTCACGCAGGGTCTGGCGAGCTGCGTACGGACTCGGCTTTGGCTGGGGGCATCTGGATCTGCTCCACTGGCCCGCAGCCCCGCAGCGTGCGCTCTTCACCCTGACCAGCGCGGGCAAGCCCGGCTACTTCCTGCCCGAGCGCACCGCCGAAGGCGAGAGCATTCCGGGTCTTGTGCTCAGCTTCGAGCTACCGTCTTGCCCCGCCCCGCTGGAGACTTTTGATGCCATGGCGCTCGCTCTCGCGCATTTCAGAGAGCAGCTCGGCGGTCACCCAACCGATGACGGAGGAAGAGAGCTTGATCTGGAGCGCCTGGACGCAGAGCGAGAGAGTGTGGCGGCAGCGGTGGGCCAGCTAGAGGCGACAGGGATTGCGCCAGGGAGCCGCGAAGCACTGGGGCTGTTTTAGTCCGCCCACAGAAACGTGGGCGTCTACGGGCGTGCCGCCATAATGTCGCAAGCGACTGGGGATTTCTCCGTCTTACTCCGT
>NZ_JAYUPA010000653.1:0-4045 GCF_043760365.1 Armatimonas sp. | reverse complement strand
CATCCGCGAGGTCTTCGGCGGCACGTGGGGTGGCGAGCTTCTTGGCCTTGCTGCCCATAGCGGCCCGCCGTGAGGGGGCATCCAGGAGGGGAAGAATCGCGGCCAGCAGACTCTCGCCGGAGCACTCGCTCTGCTTGACGATCAGGGCTGCGCCCGCGTCCACGAGGCGCTGGGCATTGCGGGTCTGTTCATCGCCACTGGCAGGAACCAAGGGGACAAAGATGGCGGGCTTGCCGAGCGCACACGCCTCCGTGACCGTGCCCGCGCCGGAGCGGCTGACAAGAAGATTGGCGAGCGCATAGGCATCTCCAAGCTCATCGGACTGGATAAATGGCCGCACTACCCAGCGGCGCTGGAGCTGCACGGGGAGGGTCTTGTGGTGCGCCAGGAGGGCGGCGGCATCGTGCTCGCCACACTGGTGGAGCACCCGTGCTTGCTGAAGGAGTGTGGGGAGTGCCGCTTTGATAGCACTGTTGAGGGTCTGTGATCCCTGTGCGCCTCCCGTCACATAGACACAGGGCAGGCACTCATCCACCGGATCGAAGCCAAAGCGGCGGACGGCGCTCTCCGCGTGGCCTGCGAAAATCACTTCCCGCACGGGGTTGCCGGTCACAAAGGCCTTCTTGCGTAGCTCCGGCGGTAGCTCCTCCAGCGCTCCGGCGAAGCTTAAGGCGATGCGCTTAGCATAGCGCCCGTTGATCTTATTGGCTAGCCCTACCGTGACAGTCTGCTCATGGGTGAGAATCGGAATGCGCAGTGTCGCGGCGGCCAGAACAGCAGGAACCGAGACATAGCCACCGGTCGCCAGAACCACATCGGGCTTGAACTCCTTGACGGCCTTAAGGGCCTGGAAAAAGCCTTGTGGCACTTTAAAAGCATCGCGGAGGTTCGCCCCCGTCAGGAGGCCCAGTGGTCCTCTCGACGAGCGGCGTAGCTTCCCGCTGGCCACTCCCACAAACTCTAGACCTGCCTCGCGTGCCAGCCGCGCCTCGATCCCTGTCTCACTGCCGACATAGCGAATTACAATCCCATGGTCTCGGTTGCGAAGAACCTGGATCACGGCTAGGGCGGGGCTCACATGGCCGCCCGTTCCACCGCCTGTAACTAACACTCTCAAATTAACACTACTTTCACGTTGGTTTCTCGCCCCGTGTCAGGTTCAAGTGCCGCTCGGGCATCCCGATATGGGTATTTCCTCCCTCGCTCTCCACATTGGCCTTGTCAAAGAAGCTGCTCTCCAGAAAGAGCACAAAGGCGGCGCGCTCGCTATCGTAGAAAGCATCCATGACCTGAGTGTCGGGGGGCAGTGGGGGGAGGTTGTAGCTCTCGCCACTGGCAATGGTCTGGAGGAGCTGGATGAGGCACTCCGGGGGAATGAAATACGCCTCCCAGCGCACATCCTGTGGGAGGGAGCGCGGTCGCACCGGCGGTGGTGCATCGTCGTTGAGGGCGAAGATAATCTCGTCCCACCCACCGCTCCAGCGCCCTCGAAAGAGCCGCGCTTGAACGGGAGTGTAGAAGGCGCTCTCTAGTACCAGAACGCACTGCTCCTGCTCGCTATCGTAGAAGGCATCGGCAGTGCGGACATCGGGGGGCAGAGGCTCGGCCTTCAGATCCACATCGTGGCGGGACATAAACTGGAGCAGATCCAGCAAGTCGCTCGGACGAATGCGAAACATTGCCCAGCGCTTCTCATAGACTCCCTCTGGTTCCTGCCCAATCACGCACGCCATGATACCACAGGGCTGGTGAAGCCATCACGGAGCGAGTCGAACCTATTTTTTAAAGGTGATACTGGCAGTTTCTGAGAGGGCATCGCTTACTCCCACAGTGGTGGCTTCCAGTGTGTAGGTTAGTTTAGAGACTCCAAGTGGCGTCTGAAGACGGATTTCCGGAATGCTCCAGAGTCCTTTTTTGTCGGCGCGTACCTCCCCGTCGGTGACAACACCATCCGTGGGCAGAATTAAAAACGTTCCCTGGAACGTCAGACGATAGCGCACGAGGGCATCGGGGGCGGCTTTTCCGGTAATCGTGACCTTGTCGCCCACCGCTGTATTGGCCGCCGGAGTCAGGATCGTCGGTTTGAGCAGAGGCGCAGCGGGGTTGGGCACAGGAGCAGTGGGGGCGGTTGCACTGAGCTGGAAGCTCCACTCGCGGCGCGTTTCGTTGCCTGCCAGGTCTCTTGCCACGACAGTCACACTGGTCTTGCCAGCGGGGAGAGCCGTATCGGGTCGGTAGGAGAAAAATGCCTCGGTGACTGTGGCCTGTCCGGTGACATCTTTTCCATTGACCAGCAGGTGCAGTGCGCTGGTATCTATCCCCGTCCCTGTATCGGCGAGCGTGGCGTAGATCAGGAGCTTGCTGGGAGCGGCTGTGGTGTCGGAGGCGGGCGAGAGATTAGCAAGCTGCGGCCCGATCCCATCCACGGTCACGGGCTGTGCTGCCTGGATCAGCGGTGAGGCAAGTCCGCCTCTCCTCAGCGACGCAAACAGCGGTGCATTTTTAACCTGTACCCCGAGAGGAACCGTGAAGGCACCCGTGTAGGTTCCCACGCTCTGCTCGCGGAGCGGCAGCTCGCGGGCGCTCTCTATCCCCGAGACTGAGAAGGTGCCCGTGCCCCCCGGAGTGCCCAGCAGGGTAACCACGAGCCGCTCACCGCCCCGCAGGGGGCGCTGAGCATCGTGGGTGAGGGAGCTGACCTCCACCGGGGAGGCTGTCGGAAGGGGCACCGGGGAGGCGCTGCCGCTCGTTTGGATGACGACCGTTCGGCTCACCCCGCGCCAGCTCACCTGCGCTCCGAGTGCCTCAGAGACAAAGCGCAGGGGAACTAGTGTGGTGCCTTGCTGGGTCTGGGCGGGCAGGGCCAGGGTCTGCCTCTGGCCATTGACAAACGCCTCGGTAGAGCCTAGCCGCAGAGTCACCTCCGTGGTGCCCTTGACCGCGCGGATCGTCCTACTCGCACCGTCGTAGGCGACCGTCGCTCCCAGCTTCTCAAAAACGCCGCGCAAAGGAACCAGTACCATACCCCGCTGTTCCACCGGGGGCTGCCCTACAAAAAGGATGACGTCGCCGTCTACCGTTACATTAATTGTCTGGGCCGAAGCCAGGGGGACTATTATTGCCATGTCGCTCATTCTCCACGACTTATTTTTAACCGTTGCGATCCTAAAGATTCGTCTGGTTATTCGTAGGTGTGATCTTGATTCTATACTTGACTCTAGAGTTCCAATCAGAGCCAAAGTAACTGGAGTTTTTGAAGGACACGGAGTTGCTGATCGTGCGCTGGGTATGGGCTGTCAGCTCGGGGAAGCCTTCCTGCCCAAGGATATCGTCTTCATCCAGACCCATCAGCTCGCCCGAGAGTGTCGTGCCTGTGGGAACCGTAAAATCAAAGAGAGTGGTGCCCTTTTTTCCTAACAATCACACGCCAGTTTGTTGCTTGCTTTGCTGCCTGTGTGGGAGCCAGAGTGATCACCACGCTGAGCGTACTCAGCGCGGTGATCGTCAGGGTTTTAAGTTGCTTTTGTATGGTGTTTAGAGTCCTCCGACTTCCTCAATCCGTAGGTAGAGCCGTGAGTCACCATTTTGTTTTTTACCGCTGTAGGGAATCTCCGCGGTGAAGACTCGCTTGCCATCAACACTGCTGAACTGCCAGTTCTGGCCTTCTGGGAACCCGGCCAGGGGCTTACCAGGAACCGGTTTGCCGCCGCCGTCCAGCACGCCGAAGATCGCACGGGGTTTCAGGGTGAACTTGAAGCTACCCATGTAGTCGTCTTTGGAGCCGCCGCCGTCATTGTCTTTAATAGAGCCCTCGAAAACATAGCTGGGGTTCTGCTGGCCCTCGTAGCAGTTCATGGGGTAGGCTGGAGAGATCGCTCCTGCCGACGTCCCCTTGTCTTCCAGTGCCTCACTGACGCTCTTGGAGAGAATCTCGATAACATCGCCGTTTTTCTTGAGCTGCTCAGAGCGGGCACTGTTTTTCTTGTCCCAGGCCCAGACCTTATCGCCGTTGACACGGAACTCGCCGTAGATCTCGCCGTTGGCG
>NZ_JAYUPA010000652.1:0-4052 GCF_043760365.1 Armatimonas sp. | reverse complement strand
GCATCACAATAACCAGACTCAGGTTCGACCGTCGAAGGCGAACTTCCTGATCCGGACGGAGCTGGAAAACGGCGGGCGCTGCGTGACAGTCAACAACGACGGGGGCTACCGCAAGCCGTTTCCTGGTCTCTCGGTGGTGGCGCGGGTCTTCACAAAGGCGCGGCACCCTGCGGATCTGCTCCGAAAGCACCGGCACGTTCTGGCGCTCACCGAGCAGCGCCAGGGTACGCGCCGTCGCCCTCTCGCGCCTCACGAAATCCTGGAGACCGAGGTGCTCTACCATGAGCAGCTACGCACGGTGATACAGAAAGTGGGCTACTTTGGCTGGGGCGATGCCTTCCGCATGAGCTTCCAGAAACCGCTCCTGCAATACCAGCAGGATGAGATTGACTGAGGATACACATGAACACCGTGACGTGGCAGTGGACGACAGCCGATCAGGAAGCCTGGTACCAGCTCGCCCTTGACGAGCCGGAGTACCGGGATAAGTGCCGGAACTACCAGACAGGCTGGGCGCTTGCGGTGGGCTTTCTGGCGCTGGTGGTTGCGATTGGCACGGTCTCGCACTGGCTGCTGGCGCTGGCGATGACTCTGTGTGGTGCCACCCTCGCGTTTGTTCTGGCGGGAGTATTTCTGCGCCTCACTGCCCGCCAGGGACGGCGGCGGTGGTTTCAGGCGCAGGCAAAAGACCCGGATATCCAAAAGTGCTACACCCTGATTCTGGAGCCCAACGGCGTGCGGGTGGTGCTGGCCAACTCAGAGCACCGGTACCGTTGGTGCGTCGTCGAGCAAGCGGAGCTACTGCGCCACGGGTTCCTTCGCTTTAGTATCGAGGGCCAGGTCTGGCACCTGCCTCCCAGTGCCTTTACCGATTCCCTCCAGCGCGATGCCTTTCTTGCCAATTTTGCCCAGCTCCAGAAGTCAGAAGGAGCGGCGCAGGCTACGGGAGGTTGGTGGCGCCAGGGGCAGGGAATCGTCGGCTAGGTTTTAGTGCTCGCAGGAGCAGCAGATCAACGGAGGACAACCATGAACCGTGTGACTTGGCAGTGGAAAGAAGACGATCTTGCGCTCTGGTATCAGACATGCCCTATAGATGAAGCCTACAAGAAACAGTGCCGTCAGTGGCAGAACTCTTGCACGTTGGTCGCGGCCTGGATTGGGCTTTCTCTGGTGCGTTTCCTGGCCGGGAGTGGCGGGGCCCTCCTTGGTGTTATCGTCGGAATCGCAGCGGTCTATGGCATTCTGGGGTGGTATCTGCGTGGCGACAACCGCTTTGTTCGGAGCCAGTGGATGCGTCAGGCACGCAAGGAGTTCGATCCGTCGGAGTACTTCACGCTGGTCATTGAGACCGAAGGGTTCTGGATTCTTCAGGAAGGGGCCGAGGACTGGTACGCGCGAGCGAGTCTTGAGTCGGTGAATGTTCTCCCCGGCGGCTTTGTCGCGATTCTACTCAAGGGGATGGACGAGCCCTTTACGATTCCTCCGAGCGCCTTTACCGATACCAGCCAGCGGGATACGTTCGTCCAGCAGCTCACGGGGGGAAGTGGCCCCTGGTGGCGCCCACGCTCGGGAGTGGATGTGTTGTGAACCTGCTCACCGGCATCCTCGCCGCGCTGGAGCCGCACGCTATCCGGCCAGAATAGCGGGGGCGAGCCAGGTGGCCCAGCAGTAGGCTTCTTTGCCGTTGGCGTCGGTGGTGAGGGTGAGCGTAATCGTGCGGCCTGCGTGGGGAGTGAAGTCAATGGCATGGGGGTAGGGCTTGCCGCAATCCGTAACTTTGGCGCTCCAGATTTCTTTGCCGTCAACGCGCACGCCAAACGTGATGCCGTTGGGCGAGGGTTCTTTGGCGCTATTGAGAACCTCGAAATGAAGCGTTAGGCGTGCGGCTTTCGGGAGCGTGACGGGGAAGCTGGCCTCCGCGACTCCGATGGCCTTGGGGTGCTGGAAAAGGCCGGGGACACGCTTGCCCGTGCTGGTCTTCTCCTTAGCTTGCCGCCAGTCCAAGCCATTGAGCGCCGTGGCTGTCCAGAGCTGCTTGACACCGTCCCAGACGAGCTCCCCCGAGTAGAGACTCTCGGTGCCGACCCCGGAGCGCTCTCCGATGCGCTTTGTCGTGGGTCTGGCATCGTCCCAGCTCTTGAGGCCGGTCAGAGGGAGCAAGGGCGCGATAGTGGCGGCCCACTCAGGCGTGTCGGCTTTCTGGAAGACGCTCCACAGCGGGCGGCGACGGCCTTCTAAATCTCGCAGGCCGAGTTTGAGGCCGCCTTCTCCAGGGTGATCCTGGTGGCGGTGCAGGATAAACGCATCAATGCCCGGCATCTGGCGCACCTTCTCGAAGGCGTAGGCGTAGGCCGCCGCCTGGATCTTCTCGGCTTGTTCGCCGCTGCCCTTGCAGTTGAAACCCTGCTCGGAGAGAATCACCCGCCGCGCGGTATTGCTGACTCTCTGGCCAGACAGATTCAGGTAGGCGAGCAGCACTTCGAGGTTCTTGAAAGTGATAATGGGCGTATCGAAGCCCAGCCCAGCGTCTTCGTCGTCCCAGAAGATCGGATCAAAAAGCCCCTGCGGATACGGGTGCTGCGCGATGTGCCAGTCGAAGTCGCCCTCTGCCTTGCTGAGTGTGTTCAGGCCGTCTACCAACTGCCGCCCCGGCATTGTCCGATCCGGCGCTTCGTGGCGGTCGGTCCAGTAGTAGTCCAGGGAGATATAGATCCGTAGGTCTTTATGGACGCTTTTCACGGCGAGCCACGCGAGTCGCAGCGCATCGGCGTACTCGCGCACGACGGTCTCGCCGGTGGCTTTTCCCAGGTTGTACCAGTGCCAGTGGCTCTGCACCTCGTTGCCGATAATAAAGCCGCCCACTCGTCCAAAACGTCCCTCGGGTTCGGTCCAGCGCTTGGCTAAGAACTGCAAAAGCCCCCGATACAGCCGCTCGCTCTTCGCGTTGCTCAGGTTAAACGCCGAGAGCGGGTTGGCCGCGCCTTTCTTGTCGCACTTCGGATGGATGAGCAAGTCGCCATCTGCGGCATCGCGTGGGAAGTAGTTCAGGAAGATCACGGTCACCAGCATTCCCGCTTGCGTAAACGCCCGTACTTCGTCGTCGTAGCGGGCGAGTGTGCCCGCTGCGAGGGGGATCTTCTCACCGTCTACGTCCATGAACTCCACGGGGCCACCGTACGGGCCGCCAATGGCGGGAAGAAGCACCTCGCGGATACTGAGATTCATCCCGACGTGCTTGGCACCCAGCGCGACGGCATCGGCGCGGTCTACCACGCACTGAACACCTTTGATGCTTTTCGGCCAGGGTAGTGGGTTTGTACGCACCGCCGGGTCTGTAATCTCCGTCACCCACCGGGGCGACTCGGACGCGCTGGCACGAAAGCGCCAGAAGAGCCGATCTCGTCCGGTAGTGTCGAAGCGTGGGAGCGTGAAGTTCTTCCCGGCGACGCGCTCGGGCGCAAGCGTCTCCCACGCCGCCGTGCCCACTCCCTGCCCGAGCAAAAAACGAGGCATTTGCTGATTGGGGTGGATAATAAATGTCAGGGACTTCGCATCGGCGCGGATGCGGGCAATCGGCGAGGGCGTATCCATGGCTGATTATACGTGATGCCGGTTATCGCCGCCCAATCGAATTGGGCGTCTGCAATGGCACTGCGTGCCGCAAAGCCTGTTCCAGGCTGGGGAGATAAACTCGGTAGCCCGGCACGGGCTTTGCGGCTGAGGCACGAAGCCATTGCAGACGCCGGTTTTCAACCGGCGGCCTGCTGCGAGAAGAAGAACTCCACGGCGGCGCGGCCCTCTTTACCCAGATCGTCGGAGTACTCATTGACATAGAGTGCGATATGAGCCTCGATGACACCATCGGTGAGGTCCTGCGCGTGCTGACGGCAGAGTGCAAGGGCTTCGTCGCGGTGGGTGTCGGCCCAGGTGAGGCTCTCGCGGATCAGCGCGGTGATCGTGTCGGAGAGGCTCAGAGTGTGGCGGCAGAGGATCGCCCCCAGAGGGATGGCGTAGCCCGTCTCGTTTTCCCAGTGCTCGCCCAGATCCTGAAT
>NZ_JAYUPA010000651.1:0-4053 GCF_043760365.1 Armatimonas sp. | reverse complement strand
TCGAATGTTGCCATCGCGCACGGCCACAAACGCAACATGCGCTGGGTCGCAGCAGACCGCGTCCGATTCGGTGAGTGCGCCCAGCGGAAAGAGCTTGTCCTCGGGGATATTGAGAAGCTCGCGCACCTGGCCGTAGCCAAAGACACGCTCGCCGACCGTAAAGCGCGTCACGGCGGAACCGATCGTAATCACCTCTCCGACCACCATATTGCCGATCCCGCGCGGTACTGGTGCAACTGCCGGTGTTTCTTTACTTTCCGGGCGTGGCAGAAACAGCCGCAGCTCCGGGTTCCATTGCTTGGCACTAAACGCACTCCCCGTGATCAATTGCGCCTCCGTGCCGTGCTTGGGCGCGGCGAGCTGCACTTTGATTTGCACTTCGTTGGCTTCCAGAGTCGGTAGCTCGTACTCCGTGATCCAGAAGCGCGAGCCATCTTCGGTAACTATTCGTCTTGGCATTTGATTTTTTCTTTGGTTCGAGGCAACAAGTTGCTCTCGCTGAGGGCTAGCGCCGGTCGTCCTCGCGGACGGGGAGGATGAGGGGGGAGCCGACACGTGCTAGGCCATCGCCTATTGGTTGGTCGTAGAGAAGTGTCTGGTTTATTTCTAGTTCGCCCTCGGCCATTGTTACCGTAAGCGTGCTCTCATTGAGCGAGATGGTGCCGAAGCCTGTGGCGGTGGCAAAGAAGCTCTGGAACGTGCCGGTGCAGGGGACTCTTGGGCCGAATTCCAGGGTCTTGGTGACGGCGGAGTAGCGGAAGCCGGTGCAGGCTTGTACCAGCGCATAGCTCGCCATGGCACGAGCGTAGTAGCTACCGCACTCGTACTCGTTGAAGGGGTTGCGGACGTGTCCCTCGTAGCGGGAGCGCACGGCCTCGACAATTGCCAGCCCCTCGTCCACCAGCCCCTCTAAAATGCAGTGCGATGCCACTTGGTACTCAATGCCTGTCCAGACCTCATCGGAGTAGACGAAGGGAAGTGTGGGCTTTTCGCCGTGGGGCCACGTGCAGAGTAATAACCCCGCCTCGTGGCCCAGCGCGTAGCTGGGGCGCTGGAGGCAGGCGTGCTCAAAAAGATCGGGCTTGAAGTTGTGCGCGAAAATAGCCTTGAGGTGCGAGGCGATATGGTCTTTGCGGAGCGGTGTCTCGACACCATAGAGGCTCGCCATCCATGCGCCGATTACGCCGTCGGAGAGGCAGCCGGTGCCGTATTGGTACTTTGGCCCCTCACGCCTCAGCAGCTCGCCCCACTCATCGCCGTCTTCAAATTGCGCCAAGCTCTCGGAGAAACTCGTGTCGCGCAGACCTTCCCACTGTACTTTTTGTGGATAGTATTCGCCGTTGAAGAGTTCGGTGTCCAGAGACGCCGCGCCGCTCTGAGCAAGTGCCTGGTAGGTGGTGGCATCGTCGTGATTTTGGAGCGCGTTGGCGATCTCAGCCATCGCGCTCAGCGCCCCGAGATAGATGCTGGTGCACATCCCCTCCGCGCCCCAGAACTCGATATCGTAGGTATTGTGGTGTGGCTCCGTTAAGACCCCGCACCGTGCCGGGTCCCAGGCGGCGATGCAGAAGTCTAGCGAGCGCTTGGCGAGGGGATAGAGCCGCGCCAGCCACGCCGTGTCGCCGGAGATCTGCCACTCACGCCAGAGCTTGAGAATCCCGCCAAGCTGCCCATCGGACGCGGCGTGATAGTCGTGGCTCGTCGGGGCATCCGGGAGGGCAGCGCGGAAGTTCACGTGCCCGCGTCCGTCCATCGAGCGCAGGTACTCTTGCTCGCGAAGCGTCCGTTCCAGCGCCGGAAAGAGATGCGGCAGGGCCTGGGCGTAGTTCCAGACATGGGTGCAGGTGCCATGGCAGCAGCCGCTCTGGGTGAAGCAGCCCTCCCAGCCCCAGAGATTCCCGCTTGCCTGCCGCAGCACGGTCGGGGATTTGAGGATGGCGAGATTGGACGCAATCGCATCAATCACCGCAGGTGGCAGTGTTGAGGTATGGAGTGCGTCTGCAAAAGCAGACGTTCGCGCGAGGAGACTATCGTAGTTCTCGCTGGCGTAGGCGCCAACGGTCTCGGCATCCACCCATTGCGCTGAGTACCAGGGTTTCCAGCTCTTTTCTGTACCACCGACGCCCCACCCGACATTGGGAAAGTGCCACGCAAGTACGATGGGAATTGTCGTGTTCTGGCCTGGGGTAAGCTCTACTGAAACCAGCACGGAGCCGCCGTTGCGCCCGTCCAAACCACGCTCGCTTGCACTGCCATCGTTTTCTTTGAACTGCCCGGACTCGACTTCTCGCCACAGAGCCGAGAGAGAATCGAACCAGCCGCCACGTAGCCACATTGCCTTGCAGCGAACCTCTCCCCCCTGCCCCCTCTCCCAGGCAGTCGTTCCTCCTTGGGAAAGGGGAAGAGAATCCTCTTTGGCTCCCCTTTCCCAGCGAGTTTGCGAGCGCCCGGGAGAGGGGCTGGGGGAGAGGTTCACCATCAGTGCGGCACTGCCAAAAGTCTCACTCTCGGGATCGTCGGTGTTGGTGAAGTAGATGCCTTGGCCGTTTTTGAGGAGTCGGTTGCGTGTGCCTTTCTCGCCACCCTTGCCCTGCACGGGATGCGCCCAGTGGTAGGAGAACTCGATGGAGAGGGGCTTGTCGCTCGTGTTGGTGAGCTTGTAGTGCAGAATCGCGGCGGGAATCCCTGAGGCTTTCTCGTCGCCCGGGATAAATGGGCTCCAGCCGGTGAGCTCGACGGCAATAGGGACTTTTGGGTCGCTAAGGGTGACGGTGCCAAACGGGTAGCGGCTCTCGAAAGAGCACTCCACAAAGCGGGGCATGCCTTCGTGGCCGCCTTTTCTATAACCCTGCGCCTGCAAGCCCTGGTCGTAGAGTTTTTCAGGCGGGAGCGGGCCTTCGACGAGGCGGGTGATGGGGTTTTCTCCCTTGACATGCAGCAGGGCAAAGGCACCGTCGTAGTAGCCGTGGCCGTCGGGGAGGGCGGTGATGGTGGGTTTATGGCGGATTGAGAAGTCTTGCAGGCCGCCGTGACCGTTGAGGCAGATCGTGCCTGCCCCGATCCCGCCCATCGGCATGGCAATTTGGAGCAGCTTCGCTCCTTCGTAGATCATCCTAGCGTTTCCTTTGCCAGTTTTTCCGCCACCCCAATGTAGGTGCCGGGGGTGAGTGCGGCCAGGCGCTTTTTGTCCTCGTCGGGGAGCTCCAGGCTCTCCACAAACGCGGCGAGGCCCTCGGGTGTGATCCTCGCGCCTCGGGTGAGTTCTTTGAGACGCTCGTAGGGGTTGGGCAGCCCCGCTTTTCGCATGACGGTCTGGATGGGCTCGGCCAGCACTTCCCAGTTGGCATTCAGGTCGGCAGCAAGACGTGCCTCGTCTACGGAGAGCTTGCGTAGGCCGCGCAGTGCCGCCGTGATCGCGATCAGCGTGTGTGCCAGCCCCGTGCCCATGCTGCGAATCGCTGATGAGTCGGAGAGATCGCGCTGTAATCTTGAGACGGCGAGCTTGCTGGCGAGGTGCTCAAAGAGTGCATTGGCAATGCCCACATTGGCCTCGGAGTTCTCAAAATCAATCGGGTTGACTTTATGGGGCATCGTAGACGAGCCCACTTCGCCCTTGACAGCTTTTTGAAGAAATACTCCCAGAGCGATATAAGTCCAGACATCCCGGTCAAAGTCCAGCAAGATGGTATTAAAGCGCGTGAGCGTATGAAACAGCTCAGCCATGTAGTCGTGCGACTCGATCTGTGTGGTGAGTGGGTTGTAGGTCAGTCCGAGGCTCTCCACAAAACGCTGTGCCAGCGCGGGCCAGTTTGCATTCGGGTAGGCGCAGAGATGGGCGTTGAAGCAGCCAACCGCACCATTGAGTTTGCCGAGATACTCCTGCGCCGCGAGCTGCTTTTCCTGACGCCGCCAGCGGTGTACAAAGACCGCCAGCTCTTTTCCTAACGTGCTGGGCGACGCGGGCTGGCCGTGGGTTCGTGAGAGCAGGGGGGTTGCAGCGTAGGGGCGTGCAAAATCAGCGATGGTCTCGATCAGCTCGTGGATCTTGGGAAG
>NZ_JAYUPA010000650.1:0-4055 GCF_043760365.1 Armatimonas sp. | reverse complement strand
TGATCGGGCGACCTTGGTGAGCACGAACGTCTAGGGGCAAATCGAAAAGGGGGGGCTGGAGAGCTGTCCGTGGGCGCAAAGCTGTCGGGCTGGGTTGTGTGGTTTTCGCCATGTGACTTCAGTATAGCGGATGAGGCGATCCCTGCCGAGTACTTCATCCGCATGTTGGTCTCAGCCCCTAGATAATCGTCACGTCTTGGCGATCCTTCGCGACACACACGCCGCCCTTGATGATGTAGCACTCCACGTAGTGTGGCCCAGCAAAAGCTGTTGGCTCCGTAATGCTATTGCTTCCGCTCCGCCGCTCGATTTGGCCCCGGATGCAGTCGCGGCGGCGCGACTCCTCACCGTTATTCTTTACTTTCCAGAGCACCTCATACGGTGCTGGAACGGTGCAGCGGACAATGGAGAACTCAAGCTGGCGTCCAATCTGCACCTTGCTACCGGAGCCACTGAGAACGTAATCACGGAAACCGTGCTTGCGCATGACCCGCCCCTGGATACGAACCTGATAGCGCGGAGATGACTGCTCGGGGATACGCAGGTCAGACAGGTTCTGTTCCGTGTTCGTGAACGGAACCAGGGCAGTGGACGATGCCTTAACAAGAGCCGTAGAGGGCTTCGGCTTCGGTGGTTGGAAGCCCTCACCAAAGACACGCTGCCATTTCTGGAGACTCAGAGCAGGATTGGGTTCCAACCAAGCATCTTCGATCCACTCAGCGTAACGCATCACTGCCGTGCGGAACGCAGCATACCCCGCTTGGTTCCAGCGGTCGCTGAAGTTCTCACCGGTTCCGCTCGGGTCCATGATTGAAGGGAGTTGTGGGCGGGACTTGAGATACTCGCTCAGGCGGTTCATCACGGTGCGGAGAGTGGTCGGCACGTCGGCGTAGCAGCCTGAGTCTTGTAGGAGCGCGGCGTCATTAACCCGCTCGCCGAGCAAGACGTTCAGTATCACTGATTTCACATCGAAGGTCTGCTTGTAATCCCGTAGATATTTAACGAGCCGGATGACCTTAACGAGGTGGCGGCTCGTCGTTCGGTCTTTCTCATCGAGCCAGGCATTGTATCCTTCTGGATTGGTCAGCTCGTAGTCGTCCTCTTTCCGGTTTGTGATGTACTTGTCGTGATGCCGCTCCAGGTAGGGCACCACGTCCACATGGAAGTCGCCCGCATAGTTGATGGTTACACACCGGGTGCGCCGCTGCGCTTTGTCCCGATAAGTCCCATTTCCACGGAAGCAGCTCCAGAGGTTCTCCACGTAGTCGGCGGCAGACCAACCCTCCACCTCCTTGAGGTAAAGAAGCATGTCTGCATCGAACTCGTCGTTTGCTTGGACGGGCTTGATAATCGTCTTATGGGCATACGACCCTTGCGGGATGGTATCAATGAAATGGTCTGAGAAGGTCGCGCTGCCCCGCAGGAAGTTCGTGAGCGCGTCCACGCTGCCGTTCAGTCGCCCCAGCTGGGGAGCGTCGAGGTTCACCTCGTTCTCCAGGAACTCCTTGAAGTACTCGATCAGTTTCACTGCTGTGCCTCCCGCGCATTCATAGTGAGGGCAGGGCAAAATGTTGTGCCACCGATGCGGTCGTACACCCGAATCGCGGGATGGACATGGCGCATGACCACGCGTCCGAAGGCAACGGCTGCCGTGATCGGCACTGCCGGGAAGACGTGGATACAGGGTGTCGTTTTGTGAGTCACTTCAAGCTGGCTGAGTAGGTCTTGCCACGTCCGCACGAACGCATTGAGCATCGCCCGCGAGCGGAAGAGATTCGGGTTAGGCGTAGCGTCGGCGGGCAGGATTTCAAACACTGCTAAGCCTTCAACTTCTGGTGGAAGGTCTGTCAGCGGCACCGTCCCGCTCAGGGAAAGAATCAGGGCCACGTCGCCTCCGGGTTCCCCGTCCCGGTGCGCCACGATCTTAAAGGCAGGTTCAGAGCCGTCTTCGGGCCAGATCCATCCCTCTTTGTCGCCACGGTGCTTCTGGTAAAGGTCAATGGGCACTTTGTCGTCGAGGGCAAACCCTAGATACATGAGGAGGGGGATGCGGGCAACTGCGAAGATCGAGAGATGGCGAACCTGTTTCTCGGACACATGATCCGCGATTCGCACCATCGCCTTGTCGATCTGTGCTTGACCTAATCGCCAGTAGGCATCGTCATCTTCCGGCTCGGGCAACCGAGACAAGTCGATCTCTACACTGTGCCGATCAGGAGCGAAAGGAAACCTTGCGTAGCGACCGGCACCATCCACCACGGTTTGAATAGCTAGGCTCCGAGCCATCTCTGGCACTGAGCCTCGGATCGAGCCAAAAAGCCGGAGCACCGCTGTCTCACGATCCAGACCCATAGCGGTCAGGTGATGGATGCGATCCTCGTGTTCGTGCTTTATAGAAAGGAGTCGCTCCTCGGGGTACTCGGCGCGCGTGTCCGGGTGATCTATGACGGTATGGCAGTCCTGGCAGAGTAGAAGCAGGTTGCTGCCCTTGTTGCGATCTGGAAGCGGTACAGTGGAGTCGCTACGCGGTGATCCAGCGGTGTCAGTCCACCCGGCGATGTGGGCACGCTCCCCAAGATTGATGGGCCGCTCTAAAACTGGCTCCTCAAGCAGGAACGTGTTGCACATAGCGCACCGCCCACCGGATCGAACCCAAAGATTCAGGGTCTCTCGCTCCGATATGTGCCGTGTTGCCTCGGTCTTTTTCGGCGGTTCAGGTTGTTTGGTTTGTTCGATTCGCGCCATGGAATGTGTTTACTTTCAGTGACCATAGCAGAATTACAGCCTGCTTGCCGCTTCCCCAATGCCTATTTTAAATCCACTCCTACCACCACGACTGATCCGGAAAAGAATGCAGGCAGAACTTAATCTAATTCTAACCACCTCTTTGGCATTCCCTATTGAGGAGACGTGTCTTGACGTGTAATGTCCGATGATCATGCGGGAGCTGAAGGGTGAGGACAAGATTCACCCGATGGGCCGTGGGCCTGGGAGAAGCTTGGTGACAAGTGACATTGGCTATTACCGTTGGCCGAACAGAGTAGGTACATCCTTCTGCTATACTTGAGTACCTGTTATGAGTAGACGAACCTTAATCCCTTGGCTCGAACTTCGTGTTCTAGTTGGCTATCTTGGCGAGAAACCCCAGCTCGGTTGGTGGCCGACAACCTTCTTAGATCGAACGGCGGTGGCATTTCTCTCGCCCATCTATCCGCGCAGTAGCTCCCATGCTCAGTACAATGGGGTGCGTGAAGCAGCGCGCCGCGTGCATGATGAATTCGTTGGAGTGGGGCACGTTTTTCACCTTTTCCGCCTCCCCGAGGAGTGGGAGTTGGATCTGCACCGCCTGGCCCAGGATGGGGAAGTCATGAGGGCAATCCTTCAGAAAGTAGTCAGCAGCGAGGTAGCACTCACCGCTCTTCGAGAAATGGTGGGAGAGTCTTCTGTAGCTCCGCACTCTGGCCCCATTGCCATAGGCTCGGTGTCCATGCTACGGCAACGTGACGCGGTCCGGAAGTTTGCGGAGCTTTATCTCTCTGCTTTCGAGAACGATCTCCGGTCCTATCCGTACCTGACGGAGTAGCTTGCTATGTACACGACGCTACTCACCGCAGGACTTGGCCAAGTAAACGAAACGAAAGTGCTCCTCGAGCTCTGGGAGCCTGGCATGGCTGCGGGGGATCTTAAGGTTCTGGCACTGAAATCCGGGCGTTTTCCTGATATGACGGCCCGACGACTTGAGAACATTGTCACGGATTGCTTCGCGCCTCGATACCTAAAAGGTGCGCCACCAGCGGCGTGCTACCTCAAGCGCCTCGCTTGCACCTTGCCCACCACCGAGCTACTTCCACTTTTGCTCCTCTACACCAGTCGAGCGAACGAAGTTATGCGTGACTTCATCACGCTAGTCTATTGGGAACGTTACGCTGCCGGGCAAATGGATATTGGCAGTGACGATGCGAGAGTATTTCTCGATCGTGCGATTGCGGACGGAAAAACAGCCACGACATGGTCTGATAAAACAGTTAGACTTGTCTCAAGCGGTCTGGTGGGTT
>NZ_JAYUPA010000649.1:0-11797 GCF_043760365.1 Armatimonas sp. | reverse complement strand
GCCTGGTGCTTGATCACCTCATCCAGCGCGACGGCGGCGGCTAGGGGGTACTCAATGTCCTGAAAGAAGACAATCGCCATCCCATCGCCCGTCTTGCGCACCATGAACTGTCCCTCAGATCGTGCGACTTGAAATGCCGGGAGGTTGTAGACAAGGTTCTGAAGGGCTATCTGAACCGCCGCCTGCGAGTCGGCGGAGAGGCGCGAGTACCCGACAAAGTCTATAAAGAGCGTGTGCGCCGTACGCTTGGGCTGGATTTCAGACAGGGACATAATCTCTCCGTTAGACGATACTTGGTTTATTCTGGTTCCGCTATGCCAGAGCACGGTCATCGTGCAAAACATCACAGGCTATGATAGAGTACCAGCTAGTTATGGCACGCACCACCAACGGTTACTGGTATTTTAGCTTTACCTTCTTCCCGATCCGGGGCGGAGCCGTTGTGTAACGTCAGTCAGACACCCACATAAAGCCCGCCCCGGAACTAACCGGGGCGGGCTTTTTTCTTTGGGAAAGAGCAAAAACATTATGGATCAGATTGCCGATAAACGTGACGTGAGTACCGTGCAGCGCACGCTTCTCCCCGCTCCCGCCATTCTCCGCGAGGAGTTTCCGGTCAGCGCAGCTTCGTACCGCACCGTCGCTGAGGGGCGTATCGCTCTTCAGCGCTTGCTGAGCCGTCAGGACAGCCGTTTTCTCGTCGTTACCGGTCCCTGCTCCATCCACGACCCCGAGGCCGCGCTCGACTACGCCCGCCGCCTCGCGCCGCTGGCGACGCAGTACAGCGACAAGCTCGTCGTGATGATGCGCACCTACTTTGAGAAGCCGCGCACCACGGTTGGCTGGCGTGGGCTGATCAACGACCCGCACTTAGATGGCACCTACGACATGCCCGAGGGGCTGCGCCGTGCCCGTAAGCTTTTGGTTCAGATCACCGAGCTGGGCTTGCCCGTCGCCACGGAGCTGCTCGACACAGCCACACCCGACTACTTCGCCGACTTGATCTCCTTTGGCTCGATTGGCGCACGCACCACCGAGAGTCAGCCGCACCGGGCGATGGCGAGCGGCATGCCCATGCCCGTGGGTTTCAAGAACGGCACCGACGGTGAGCTACAGATCGCACTGGATGCCATGCTCTCGGCGCAGAGCCCCCACTCGTATTTGGGCTTCGACGAAGAGGGGCGCTGCTGCGTCGTTCGTACCCAGGGCAACCCCGATGTCTGTTTGATTCTGCGGGGTGGCAAGAAAAGCCAGCCTAACTACGACCGGGTGAGTGTTGCCCGCGCCGTGGCGTGCCTGGACAAAGCCGGTCTCCCCCCAGGTATTGTCGTGGATGCGAGTCATGCCAACTCCGGCTACGACCCGGAGCGCCAGCCGTTTGTCGCCGAGAAGATTGGTCGCCAGCGCCTGGAGGGGGATAAGTCACAGCTCGGGGTGATGGTGGAGAGCAATTTAGTGGGGGGCAAGCAGAGCATTAGTTCCGAGATGGTCTACGGCAAGTCGGTGACCGATGCTTGTCTGGGTTGGGAAGAGACCGAAGCACTACTCGGTCGCCTCTATTCGATGTTTTAGATGTTTTAAGGGAGTATAATGCCGCTGTGCCCGCTACCCTTAAGACCATTCTGATTGCACTGCTTGCTGCTGTGGCGGGTGGTGCGGGGATAGCCTACAAGCCCCTAGGGATTGCGATTGTGGTGGGGGGAGCACTGCTTGCCATTTGCTCGGGAGTGATCCGCCGCCCGATTCTGGGTTTCTGGCTGATGCTGTTTTTCTTCCCGCTCTACCCGGCGTTTCGCGCGTGGGCACAGCTCAATCTTCCGCTTGTGCTGATGGGAATCAAGTTCTGGCCTGATGCTCTTCTGGGGCTGATCTGGATCGGGATCGTTGTGCAAGCTGTTGGGCACCGTCGGCGCTTAAAGCTCTATGGCGACGACTGGCCCGCGCTGGTTTGGGTCGTGACAGTGGCCTACGGCTCGGTGATCACCTTTAAGAATCAGCACCCGTTTGTCTTGCTCTTTGGTTGGCACTACGCCCTTCCCCCCGTGCTGGGCTACTTTGCGATCCGCCAGATCCGTCCCAGTGCCCGCGATGCCGCCGGGATCGTGCGCCTGCTGCTGGTAACGTATGTGTGTCTGACACTGCTCTCTCTCGCTGATTTTATCGTTCGGCCTGAGTACACGGCTAAGCTTGCTCAAGTGGCCCGCCCGGAGGTGGCAGAGTGGGCAATGGACGTGGACGATAAGATTACGAACACGGTTGAGTTCTGGACACGCTACGCCCGAATGCAGTCGCTGCTCTTTGAGGAGAACGTTTTTGGTTCGCTCTCGTCGTTTGTCTCGCTGTACTGTCTCTCCTGGTTCACGCTGAGCCGCCGTGCCGTGGGCCGTTTCTTCTGGCTGTGGGTACTGAGCACGGGGGCGCTTCTGCTCTCAGTCTCGCGGGGGAGCACGGCGGGTTGGATCGTGGGTATCGTGGTCTTGCTCCTCCTCTGGCGACGCTACTCCTGGCGCTTGACCGTGGCTCTAGGATCCGTGACCGCTCTTGCTGTCGGGCTTTTTCTTTTCGTTGCGGACAACCCCAAAGTGAACTTCTGGGTGAAGATGATTGAGAGTACCGGCATTCTGAATGGAAAGTTTGGACAGGACCGAGCACACCAGTGGAAAGCGGGCTTGGAGGTCTTCCTTCAGCACCCCTCGGGAACGGGTCTGGGCTCCGTGGGCTATGCGGCATCGCGGTCGGGGGCAGGCAGTACCTTGGTTGCCGATAGTAACTATGTCGCCTATCTGGGCGAGATGGGAATCCCAGGCGCACTGGGCCTCACCGCGATGCTCATTGGGCTGTTCTGGGTGCTGGGCCGCTGGCAGCGGGCGACTGACGATCCGGGTCTCAAGGCGCTGGGCATGACCCTGATTGCGTATCTGTCCGGCGAGTGTGTCCACGCGGCCTCCGCCAATGTCTTCGAATACTACTACACTTGGCCGGTGTTTTGGCTACTCGTGGGCGTGTATGTCTGTCGGTGCGAGGCGGGCACCACCCGCCTCCAACCCATCCCCCAGCCCCTTCCCTGCCGCAAGGAAGGGGAGAAGGGGTAGGTCATGCGTGTTCTGTTTGTCTCGTGTGACTCGGGCGGAGCGGTGACTCTCTATCGGTGTACACATCTTGCGTCTGCCCTCCAGTCCGTCGGCAATACGGCGGAGGTCACGACAATATACCAGCCCGTTATCGAGCTCAATCATGATGTGGTGGTTCTTCATCGTATCTGTGCCAACGAAGAAGGCCAGGCCCTCGCCGATGCCGTGCGAAAGAGTGGCGCAACGCTGATCTACGGCGCGGATGATCTGGTCTGGGAGGCTTCTAGCATTTCCTCTCGCAACGTGGTCATCTCCCCTGGCTCGTGCCTCGCCGTCCCCTCTTCCCCTGTTGCTCCTTCGTCGCGGGAAGAGGGGCTGGCTTGTCTGCATTTAGCTATGCTTCAACAGGCCGATGGTGTGCTCGTCTCGACGAATGCCCTTGCTGAGTTTGCGGGAGAGGCAGGAGCGAGTGGTGTTGCTGTGATCCGAAATACTCGGCTTTGGCGTCAATCACTTTCCTTGCATAGTTTTCCGGAAAAGCTTTGGGCAAAGCACTGCCCGGTGCAAGAAGGGACACATTTCACCATTCTCTATCCCGCAGGAACAGCGACTCATGATACAGATCTTGCCGAAGTTGCCCCTGCGCTGAAAATCATCTTGGAACACTTCCCCCAGGTACGGCTTGTGCTGATCGGGCCAGTGACTGTACCGGAGATTCTGCTGCCTTTCGCCTCCGTCATCGCCCGGGTTCCACTGCTGAAGATGGATCAGTATTTGGCGGCGGTCTCTTGTGCCGATGTCGTGATCGCTCCGCTGGCCCCAAACCGTTTTAATCAAGGAAAGAGTGAACTTAAGTGGCTGGAGGCAGGTAGCTGGGCAAAGCCAACACTGGCAAGTAAGTGGGGCGGCTTTAGCGAAGCAATTCGTGAAGGAGAGAACGGCCTCCTCGCGGATACGACCGAGGAATGGGTGGCGAAGCTAACGCGACTAATCGAAGATGAGGTGCTACGAAACTCCCTTGGCACTGCCGCGAGGCAATATCAGCGATTTGATTGGAGCACGACACAAACTCTTACTGAGGTTCCCTTTCTTAACTGGCGGCAAAATAAGACTATTCAGCCCACGAGGTTCGTCAATCCAAGAGGCTTTGTAAAAGGAAAAGTTAAGTCCGTGCTACGGAGGCTCAAGGCGTAGATGCAGCTCTCCATCGTGATCGTGACCTACCGCTGCAAAGACGACGTGCTGAAGTGTCTGGCGACGCTTCCTTCCGCTGAACAGATTATCGTGGTGGACAATGCCAGCGGCGATGGAACGGTGGAGGCGATTCGGGAGCAGTTCCCGGCGATCCGTGTACTGGCGCTTGACGAAAACATCGGGTTTGCGCGGGCCAATAACCTTGCCGCAAAACACGCGACGGGCGAGTTTCTGCTCCTCCTCAACCCCGACACAATGATTCCAGAGCCGGGCACCCTAGCGCGCTGTGTGGACTATCTTACGGCACAAGATTCTTACACCTGCGGCATGACGTGCCGCGTGGAGTCCGAGGATGGTTCTCTCCAATGGGAGTGCGCCCGCCACTTCCCGACTGTGGAGTCCGAGTGCGCCAAAGCCTTCTTTCCCTACAAGCGCTGGGATGCGATCAAGAACTTCGATGCGACCAAAGAGCAAGCCGTACCCTGCGTCCTTGGCGCGTTTGTACTTTTGCGCCGCGCCAACTGGGAGGCTCTCGCCGGCTTCGATGAGCACTTCTTTCTGATGTACGAGGACGTCGATCTCTGTCGCCGTCTCTACGAGCGCGGCTGGAAGCTGATGTACTGGCCCGAGGCGCGAATTATCCACACGGGCGGGCAGTCGTGGAAGAGTGAGAGACCGCGCACCTACGCCAACACGCACATCTCGTCGCTCCAGTACATCGCAAAATACTGGCCCGGCTCCGAGCGCAACGTAAAGTTTATTTTTCGTGTGGCCCTGGCGCTGAAGAAGCTCGCGACCCGTGGAGATGCGAGCAAACAAGCCATGATCGTCGCCGCCCAGGAGGCGCTGAGGTGAAGCTTCTCTATGTCTCGACGCTGGATCACATCGTCCGCGTGATGTTGCCACATCTGGCTGGCGCACGCGAAGCGGGCTACGAGACCCATGTCGCCTGCCAGTCCACGCGCTTCAAGGAGGAAGTTGCCGCGCACGCCGATGGCCTGCACCACATTCCGATCCAGCGCAACCCGCTTGATCCGCGTAATTTAGTGGCGCTTTTTGCACTCATCAAAATTATCCGAAAGCTACGACCTGATATTGTCCACTGCCACAACCCCAGCGGCGGCTTTATCGGGCGGCTCGCCGCCACGGTAGCGAGGACAGGGGCAAAGCGCGTCTATACCGCGCACGGTTTTCACTTCCACCCGCTCGGCGGCAAACTCAGCAACGCGCTCTATAGATTTATCGAGGGCTTCGCCGGGCGCTTTCTCTCCGATGCCGTGCTCACGATCAACCAGTGGGACTTTGAGGAAGCCAAAAAGCTCATGCCGCCTGAGCGTGTCCACTTCACCCACGGTGTCGGCGTCTCAACGGATGAGTTCGACCCTGCGACAGTTACGCCCGAGGAACGTCAGGCCATTCGGGATGAGTTTGGTGTCCCGGAAGACGGCCTGCTGATCTCTTGTATCGGGGAGCTGATCCCACGAAAAAATTATGAGCATTTCTTGGCAGTCGTAAACTATATCAATGGTATTTCAGGAAGAAAAAACATTTGTTTTGTTATTGTGGGAGATGGTACATTTAAGTCTCATCTGTTGGTAATGGCCCAACGTTGGGGATGTGGAAAAGAGGTTTTTTTTGCGGGGTTTCGGCGTGATACAAAAGTGATTCTTGCCGCCACAGACATATTTGTTTTTCCCTCGCTACAAGAGGGACTTCCTTGTGCTGTACAGGAAGCACTCTGCATGGAAATTCCCGTAGTCGCCCAGCCAATTCGTGGTTGTGTGGATATGTTATTAGGTTTACCGTACCGTTCCTTAGATCATAACATGCGTGATCCTACCTTGGAGTTAGTAAAACGCACACATGACGAGCGGAAAGCACTTGGCCGAGTGGGGCGACAGAGGATGATCGAGCACTACTCCCGCCCGGTCTGCGTTGCCGAGTGGCTCGCCATCTACGAAAAACTCTCCCCAAACCTCCCCTCCCTTTCCCGTTATCGGGAGGGAGGGGCCGGGGGAGGGAGGGAAAACCAGCCGTGATCGCACTGGTCACCGGTGCAAATGGCTGTGTGGGGTACGCGCTCTGCGAGGCGCTGCTGGCCGACGGCGGCTTTCGTGAGGTGCGTGGACTGGTCCGCCGCGAGGGTGCGGAGCTTCCCGGCGGCGTGGTGCGCTTTGTCAATGATCTTTCCTGCTGCGCCGATGCCGATGTGATCTTCCACTGCGCCGCGCTCGTGCACCAGCCGACGGCGACCAAAGAGGCGTACCAGAAAGCCAATGTTGGGTTTACGGGTGAGCTTCTGGATGCCTGCAACCCGGAGCGTCCGCCGCGCTTTATATTCTTCTCGACGGTCGCGGTCTATGGCGAGAGCACGCCGCGTACCGGAATCGCCGAGGACACGCCGCCTGCGCCCGCCACGCCCTACGCCGCCTCGAAGCTCGCTGCCGAAAAGCTCATTGATCGCTGGGCCGACGATGTGGGAGCCATTGCCGTTCACCTGCGCCTGGCGACCGTCTATGGGCCACGGGATCGGGGCAATATTGCCAAGCTCGAAGCCGCCATTGAAGCCGGGCGTTTTATTATCCCCGGCGATGGTAAAAATAAAAAGACACTCTGCGCGGTCGAGAACGCGGTGGCCGCGGCACTTGCTCTCTCCCGCGCGGGTTCGATGGCCGTGGCGGGAAAGCGTTTTGTGATCGCCGATGCTGCGCCCTACACGCTCCGGGAGATCGTGACAGCACGGGGCGGAAAGTCACTCGCGCTGCCTTTACCGCTCGCTTTGCTTATTGCGCGAGTGCTGAAGGGCAAACTGGGCGTGGCGCAAGTGCGCAAGCTCGCGGCAGACAATGTCTACAAAACATCGCGCACGTTTGGAGCAGGGCGGCTGTGAAGCGCCTTGCCGATTTTCTGGCAGCGCTGGTAGGGTTGGCCGTTTTTGCGCCGCTGTGGCTAGTGCTTGCCGTTCTCATTCAGCTTGACTCTCCTGGCTCGGTGCTTTTTCGCCAGGTGCGGGTGGGAAGAAACGGGCGGGAGTTTGTCTTGCTCAAGTTCCGCTCGATGCGCACGGACACGCCCCATCTCTCAACGGCAGACCTGAAATCCTCTGGATTGGAGCCCTACACGCGCGTAGGGAAGTGGCTGCGCAAGACCTCGCTGGACGAGCTTCCGCAGCTTTGGAACGTGCTGATGGGGCAGATGAGCCTGGTGGGGCCGCGCCCCGCGCTGCCCTCGCAGATCGCGCTCAACACACAACGGGAGACGCTCGGTGTCTTGGCGCTTCGGCCTGGGATCACGGGGTGGGCGCAGGTCAATGGTCGCGATAACCTGAGCGACGACGAAAAAGTGGCCCGAGATGTAGAGTATCTTCAGCGGCAGTCACTCTGGCTGGATCTGCAGATTCTAGTGCTCACCGTCGCGGCGATATTTACCGCAAAAGGCAATAAGTAAGCGGTTTAGGGTAGGATGAAACCCATGATCGCACTCGTTGCCCCAGCTTCCACGACCCCTGCTTTGATTGCTCCAACTGCGGCGCTGCATCCACCTAAGGGCAAGCTCAAGCCACTCTCGGTGAGTGCAAGAGCGTCCTTGAAACTCGCCATTAAGACCCGGTTACCCGAGGATATTCTGGCAGCGAAGAAAGCCCTCGCTGCGGAGGGACGCTATTCCTGTTGCATCACGGGGGGCGGCTGCTTGGAGTGCCTGCTCGAAGGTGCGTGCGCTTGTGGGCCCCAGCTCAATAACAAAGAAGGCGTCTGCAAAGAGTGCGTGATCGGCTGGAAAGTGGGGATGGGCAAGTTCGAGGGGTTTCTTCGCAAAAACTACGCCTCGAAAGCAGCTACTTCAACGGCCATGAGCCGGATGAGAACCGCTGGAAGCCTGATCCCATTCACTTGAATTCCACAAGTTTCCGACTCGCATTCAACCCCAATGAGGCAAATGCTTTCCAGATAAGCTACGGCACGCTTGCGGGTGGTAGGGGGGGGGCACGGAGCCGGGCATGGTGGCAGTGAGACCCGCGCGAGCCTCTCGCTTGCCCGCAGCTCCGGCGCGTGGCAGAGCCTGGTGGCGCTGGGCCAAAGGATGCATCAGGGCACGACGCACCATGCGATTCTCCTAGAATCCGCGAATATCTCGGAGCGTGGCACTCTCTTCGGGCGTGCGGAGTGGGTACAAAACGATGAGCTGCCCGGAAACTCCTCCGGCAAGCCGATCACGAAACTGACCCTCGGTGCCGTCAAGAACCTAAACCAGACGACCGGAATTGGAGCGAGCCTCTCGATGCACCAGACCCCGACCGCGCTTCGACCCGTCTACGGAACGGCTCCGTGGAGTGCAAATATCTTCCTCAGAGTGCGCACACCTCGGATGTAGCTTTACGTGTTAGATTTCTGCGCCGTAGCAACGCGCGAAGTAGACGGCCTGGCTCATGAAGATTTGCCAGCGAACTGCCGACCTTCTGGGCATGTTATCAATGAAATATACACAGAAATTCATTTTCTCCCTGATGGCGCGAAGCCTGCATCGTTTTGGCATGTTGGTGGGGCTACGAGTTGCCCGTCAGCTTTTGACCGGGCGCGGTACCTTTAGCATTCTGCTCCCTGGGTACTCTCACCCTATCTTGGTTCGGGGGGGGACATCGGATGTGGAAACCTTCGAGAAAGTCTTTATTCGAGAAGAGTATAAACACGATAAAGTCGGGGCGAAATTTATCATTGATTTGGGTTCAAACGTTGGTTACTCCGCGTTGTTTTTTGACCATATGTACCCTGGTGCTCAAATCTATTGCGTAGAGCCAGAGAACTCAAATTTTGAGATTCTGAAAAAAAATACGGAACATCGTCATAGTATTGTCCCCATAAATGCTGCAGTATGGAGTACAAAAACACAACTTGTTATTAAAGACACCCAATCTGAAAAATGGGCAATTCAGGTTACCCCGATTGACTCGGAGAACATTGTATTGTTCCCTTCTGTAGAAAATGACTTTATAGATACAATTACTATTCCTGATATTTTGTCTATGGCGAAAAAAGAAGAGATTGACATTCTTAAAATTGATATTGAATCCGCTGAAAAAGAATTGTTTTTATCAGATACGGAGTTGTGGCTAGATAATGTTCGTGTCTTGGTCATTGAGCTTCATGATCAACTGGAATCGGGCTGTAGTATGGCGTTTTATCGTGCTGTGTCACAGTACGATTTTGACCAATTCATTAACGGAGAAAATATTTTTCTCTTGCGGACGTCGGATGCGAAGATGTCTCTTGAAATCGCTGCGTGAAATTTTTTGCTGAGAGGGTTAGCTGACCGTGGCACCGTAGCAACGTGCAAAATAAATGGCTTGGCTGATGTCTAGTTTCGTTTCGCTGAGCTGAATGGCACGACAATCAATCCGATCTAGAATGGCACCGCGCAGATCCGCGTGGGTAAGGTTTGCCCCCGTTAGGTTTGCCCCGCTGAGATCGGCTCCGCTCAGGTTGGCCTTGGTGAGGTCGGCGGCGTGGAAGTCCGTGCCCTCTAGCTTCTGATCATGAAAGTCAAATTTCTTCAAGACTTGATGTCGAAAATTAGCAAAGCTGAGATCGCAATCTGTAATCGTTACTCCGCCGAGATCCGCCTCAGTGAAATCCGCTCCCAGCAGACGACACTGCAAAACCCGCGCGACGAAAAAATTTGCCGAGACAAACCGGCAGTTGGTGAAATTGCACTGTGTTAGTGTTGCTGCGTTGAACTGCGCACCCGAGAAATCACAGTCCTCAAAGAAGCACTCCGCCAGCTCAGCCTCCTGAAAATTCGCTCCCACAAAACGACACTTCACAAAGCGCCGACTCTGCCAGATGACATCTGCAAACATACTATGGCTGAAGTTCGCCTCTACATGCTCCGGCTCTTCGTCCTGGTTGTCTCTTTCAGCGTTCAGGGCGCGAGCAGCTCCTGCCAGGACTCTACTTCTAGCAGACGCTCCACAAAGGCTTCCAGACGCACAATATCCGCTGCCTCCAGCACCGCCTCCGCTGCACGGCCTTCCACTCTCCCTTTCTCAATGCCTTTCTCTTCGCCTAGCTCGATCCACTCATTGGTCAGTGTCAACATTGTATTAAGCTCCTCTCGGGGCAAGAGCCCCACTTCGCGCTGGAGTTCCACCAGCGCAGACGATTGAGCTGGATCACGCGAAACTGGAAGCGGCTGACCACGAAGCCCGAAAACCCCAGTTCATGCTTGCTGCGAAATAGGTGAACATGCGCCTTGGGAAGCCGCTTTGAGGCGTGGACTGGTCTCGACAAAGAACGTCGTGAGTAGCTCTTCAAAAAGTCGGTCGTGGTCTATCGCCTCTTCATCCATCGAGATTCCATTATATCGCTGCCTGAGGTACAATAGCTAGCACGAAAATATGAAAAAAGATATTGAAATTTTTTATCTTACTGTGCAGATAATAGGAACGGTTTTTGCAATTCTTGGGATTTCTTGTGAGGTTGCAAACTTTAATATTGCTAAAAATGCAAGAAATGAAAAGGTAGGAAATACATCTCCAATCGTTTTGGTTCCTCCGGTTCTTAATTCCATAGCTGTTTTTACGATGTTTATAAATCTGAATTTTGCATTCAAGATTTTATTGTGTATATTATTTTTTATTCTGCATTTTTTAATACTTAGTCTTTCCGGTGCGAAGAAAAATACAACGAATTAGTATCTTATTGCCTGTTTATGGTAGCTGGAAATCCCTTGGAGACACTGTCTATGGGGGATTTCCATTACTCAGCGCCTACGAAGCCGCGCTCAGATCCTCAGGGAGCGTGAAGGTCGTCTTGAGTGTCTGTGTGACACCGGTCTCTGCCGCCGCGTAGCCCGCCTCGATAATCTCGATGACATGCGCCGCGTGGTCTGCGGTGACGATACTGGGCTTGCCGTCTCGCACCCAGCGCACGAGTTGCATGGTGTCTTCGTACACATGGTGCTCGCCGAGCTTGCCGTGGGCGGCGTACTTGCCCGCGACGTGTGGTGTGACTTGCAGGGGCGAGAGGCCGTCGGACTTGCCCGGGTAGTCAATCGGCTCGCCGTTGAGCTTGGTGCCGACAATGCTGCCTTTCTCACCAAAGTAGCTGGGCTGCCCGAACTCGCTGACCATGCCGGCAAACGTGCCATGGATAAACGCGAAGACATTGTTACCAAAATCCGCCAGAATCACCGTGTTATCGTCGGCGTCGCACTCGTACGCCTCGCCTTTGAAGTGGCGGGTCTTGATGCCGATGCCCGACATCGCCGTGACGCGCTGGGCGGGTCCCAGAACGCCGGTGAGGGAGTGCAGCGCATAGACCGTCATGTCGTAGAGGGGACCGCCGCCGGGCTTGCGCCAGTACCAGCTCGGGTTGATATTGCTCAGTGGCGTGTCGCCGGTACGGACGCCCTCCGTCTCGTGGTAGGAGCCGAATGCCGCGCCCGCCACGGCCCAAGAAAGCTTGCCCAGGCCACCACTCTGGATAATCTCACGGATCTTATGGTTCGTGGGGCGTAGCATCTGCCCGGGCGACGCC
>NZ_JAYUPA010000648.1:0-11813 GCF_043760365.1 Armatimonas sp. | reverse complement strand
CCGGGCAGCCGCCGCTAGCCCTCGCGGGCGCAGTCGCCATCGGCACCGAGCGCAGCACCGAAATCTTCCAGGCGGCGTATGATGAACATGCCCACCGGTTAGCACGGCTCTTTGCGAATGTTGGGAATGCCCAATAAATTAGGCGGCTAGCTCCAGAGCTTGCTGTCGTTAAAGTAATCCGGGGTCTTGGCGGCGATCTCGCGACCATCGCGTCCGGGCTGGGTATACTTGGCAAAGAACGTGTCCAGCCGCTCTCGTAGCTCTTTCACCGTTGCGGCGTTCTTGGGATCACCGAGCACGTTTTTTGTTTCACGCGGATCGCGCTCTAAATCATAAAGCTCATCGCCGGTGGCTTGTGGGGCGTAGCGTGTGATCAGCTTCCACTTCGGTGTTCGGATCATCCGCGCCGTGCCGTACTCGCAGAAACTTGCGTCGGTCCACTTTATGTCCACGGCATTTCCCAGCAAACCGAGATAGCTGCGCCCTGGCCCATCGTAGTGACTCACCGAAACGCCCGCCGCCCCAAGGAGCGTCTGAAAGAGATCACAGTGGCTTACCGGTGCAGTGCTTACCGTTCCGAGCGCAATCGGGCCAGGCCAGCGCAGGACGCACGGCACCTGGATACTCTCGTCGTAGAAGTTGGGTGGCTGTGTGGCATTGCCCTTAAAGTACAGACCGTGGTGGCCGTTCATGTGCCCATGATCGCCCGTGTAGACCACCAGCGTGTTGTCCAGCTCCCCGATTCCGTCCAGATAGTCAAGAACCAAGCCCACTTGCTCGTCTATCAGCTCGACGGCAGCATAGTACTGCTCTAAACGCCGGCGGTGCTCTTTGGCAGCGGGGAGCTTGCCCGGCACCCGCGCCGCGTTACCCACATACTTTTCCTTGGGAATGTCCTCAAACGTGTCTTTGGCGTGGCTCGTCACCAACCGCTCCGGGTGCTGCGTGAACGGCGAGTGTGTGTCCACGTGCCCGACAAAGCAAAAGAACGGGCGGGATTTATCGCGCTTTTCTAGGAACTCCAGCGCTGTTTTCGTCACAAATGGCGCACGGTGGCCTGTGTGCTCCACAGGGACATCGTTGTGCATAAACTTACAGATGCCTTTATGGGGGTACTGCTCCTTGTTCTCCCCGAGGTAGTCATCGAAGCCCGGCTGCTTCTCCCAGCTCGCACCGCAGTGCCACTTGCCAAAAAAGCCCGTCTGGTAGCCCGCCGCCTTCAGTCGCTCCGCTAGATTCGTCTCGCCCTGAAGTCGAATCTGCGGGCGCGTCGGTTCCTGAATCCAGTCGTGAATCCCGTGCTGGCTGGGCATACGCCCCGTCCAAAAGCTCGCACGGGCGGGCGAGCAGACCGGCCCCGGCGTGTAGGCATGGGTCATACGCGCTCCCGTCCGGGCGACAAAGTCCATCGCAGGCGTGTGCAGCTCCTTGTTGCCCGCACAGCCCATCGCCCACGCTCCGTGGTCGTCGGTCAGGAAAACTAAAATATTGGGTTGCTTCATCGTCCTTACCTAAGATTGTCCACCAGCATCTCCGCTGTCGCTAAGTTGGTGGCGAGCGGCACGTTGTGAATGTCGCACACTTTCATCAGCGCAGAGATATCTGGCTCGTGCGGGTGGGCGGTAAGCGGGTCACGAAGAAAGATCACGGCGCGCACTTTTCCCTCAGCGATCAGTGCCCCGATCTGTAAATCTCCCCCACGCGGCCCCGAGAGTACCCGCCGCACGTCGAGACCCGTCTGGGCTTCGACAATCCCACCCGTGGTCGCGGTCGCCACCAGCGGCAGGCCGTCGAGCTGCGCTTTATGCCGCCGCACAAAATCAGCCATCACGTCTTTTCGTCCATCGTGAGCGATCAGTGCCACATAGTCTGTTGGTTGCATACCGCTATTTTACCCAGTTCTCAGGCGGTATACTGAGATTTATGGCTTACTCGAACTTCACAGATCTCTCCGTTTTGCGACGGGAGTTTGGCCTGAGCGTTACGTTCCAGGCCCGACTTTTTGAAGGGGAGTACGCAGCGACCCCCAGCGACTTTCTCCGAACCGCGCTCCACGAGTACGAGCCTCTCGCGCTGGCGATTGGAACAGAGAAGGCCCGCTCGGAGCTGCTCATCATGCCTATTCTCGCTGAAGTCCGTCGCCAACGAAATCGGGAGATCAGTTTGTTTTCAGGTGTGGACTTTAACGTAGACATCGAGCGCGGGCTCAATGGCTACTGCGACTACCTGCTTTCCCGTGACAGCAACCCCTACTCCATCCATGCGCCCGTCTTTGCCGTGGTCGAGGCCAAGAATGAAAAGATTAACCTTGGCCTCGCACAGTGCGCCGCCGAGCTAGTAGCGGCTCGCATCTTCAATGAGCGCGAGGACAACCCACTCCCGGTTCTCTACGGCGCGGTGACCACCGGAAGCAACTGGCGTTTCCTACGGCTTACGGGCGATTACCTAGAGATAGACGGCGACGAAGAGTACCTGCATCCCATCGAGCGCCTGCTCGGAATCTTGCTCACGATTGCTGGCTAACGCGCCTCTTCCGGCGAGTGCTCACGGAGCCAGACACGCAACGGCACGTCGTCGTCGCTGGGCGAGAAGAAGCCGTTGCAGCTCTCTCCATAGCCAAGAAGCTGCTTGCGAATCGGGTCGGACTGCGGCCAAAGATCGCGTACCGTCATGTCGTCTTTGGTGCGAATCCACCGGTAGCCGTAGCCGTAGAAGAGAATCTTGCGGGTGACATCGCTCCAGTTCGGGCTCGCGGTGTGCCAGAGCCGACGGTCAAAAAACACGGCGGTGCCAGGCTTGACACGCACCGGGATCGCGCCCTCAGGCTGACCGAGTTTATCTGTGGGGAGCGCGAGCGTGTCGTTTAAGTGACTCCCCGGCAGAATCCAGAAGTTGCCTCGCCCCTCCTCACTGGTGTCCGAGAGAAAGTAGGCCACTTTCAGCGAGAGGCGCGGGCGTGGGTGGCTCTCCATTTCAGCGTTCACTCGGCCACTGTCCTGGTGCCAGCCAAAAGTTTTATTGTCGCGCGCCTTCCCTGACGGCGGCGTGACGATTAAGTGCGCGTGGTAAAGATAGATATTCCAGCCCAAAATCCCCCAGACTTTGGGCAAGATTTTCTGGTAGTCCACAAGATCCGCAAACTCCGGGGCATCGGGGATGAAGTTGGGATAGAAAAGCGCCGCGCTCGGATCGAAGCCCGCCGCGATCTTCTTTTCATGGATCGCATCGGTGAGCTGTGTGAGCCGCGCCAGTTGCTCTGTGTCAAGTGCGTCCTCCACAATCAAGTAGCCCTGTTCGTTAAAGTGCCGCCGCTCCGTATCAGTGAGGCGGAATTGAAATGCCGTTGTTTGCATAACCCTGATTTTGCTCTAAAATGCAATAATATGCAAATCGGAATCGGAGCCTGGCGTTGGGATCAACACTACACAAAGCAGAATCAGCGCCTGGAAGACCACTACGACGAAGCGCTGGAGAGTGTGGCGGCTGCGGGGGCAGACTCCTTCGAGCCGTTTTTGCCCACCCATGAGGCAGATCAAGAGCGGCTGATTGTCGCACTCCAGAAATATAGCTTGGCGATGCCCTCCACCTACCGCAATATTCGTCTCCACGAGCCTGATGCGGAAGATAGCTTCGAGGAAATCCTCGCCTCCGCCCGCTGGGCCTATGGAATGGGAGCAAGGCAGCTCACCGTCAACGCCGAGCCGATTGCTTGGGGCCAGCCACTCGACAAGACGGACGCACAACTCATGCAACAGCTCACCAACTTTGATGTGCTTCAGAAGGCGCTGGCAGAGGAAGGAATTTTGGTGGCCTATCATATCCACGATGCCGAACTACGCCAGGGAGCCAGAGAGTTTCTTACCATGATAACGCATGCAAGAGTCTGGTTCTGCTTCGATCCTCACTGGGTCTACCGAGGCTGTGGCAATAGCGAAATTTCAGTTCAAACTATCCTAAAGCTCTACGGTAGCCGTCTGCAAGCGCTTCATTTGCGACAGAGCGAGGGAGGCATCTTCACCGAGACATTTCAGCAGATTGGCGATATTGACTACACCGATATCTCCGCGTTTGTCCGCGCTCACTGCCCAAACATTCCCATCTACGTGGAGCAAGGCTGGGAGGTGGGCACACCTGAGACGCTCACCCGCCCCGAGTCAGACCGCCGTAGCCTCACGGCGGCCCGTGCGCTCTTTGGAGGCTAAAGCCGCGTGGTGTCGAAGTAGACCCCGAGCGCCGCACTGTCACCAACGTGCTCGGCGGCGAGAAGCAGCGCACTCTTCCAGAGGATCTTTTCTAACAGATCCCGCTGGATGCAGCTGGCCGCTTTTAGCTCGCTGACCGCGCCTTTTCGGATGCGTTGGGCGCTGTGGGCCGTGAGATAGGCCGCCAGCAGCCCCTCGTACTTACTCGCAAACGCGGCCCCGAGAGCCGCTTGATGGGCTTTGGCGGTGTCCACAAACCGAGTAAAAAGAGCGCTTGCCGTGGTGAGCGTCGCCCGTCGGTACTCGGTGAGGCCCTGGGGAAAGAACTCCTGGTAGGTCGCCGAGTCCTTGCCAAAAGCCACCTGCACCGCCGCCTCACCATCGGAGAGGGCATCTTTCAGCGCGGCAAGTGCCTGGTTGGCGGTCTGGGTCAGCCCCTCGCGCTGCGCCGTCGCCTGCGCCTCATCGCTCATGGTGCCAAAGCAGGCCGTGTAGGCGCTCTGAACTTCCGTAAGACGGGTGCTCAACGCACCACTGGCATTGGCCTGCGTCAGGCGCTGGATATGGTCAAAAGCAAATGCATTGAGCCGCGCATCGCTGGCCTCAGTGAAATTTGTCGTAAGTAGCGTTAAACGTTGTAGGTTCATCAGGTCAAACTCCTCTCGTCCGTGTAAGTGTTTACGGCAGATAGCAACTTTGACCAGAAGCGATAAAAAAAGTTGCAGGAAGCCCCCGGAATTTTCCCGAAGCCCCCCGCACTCTTTATCGCCCTACCCGACAAACTCCGAGGGTCTCACAAACGTTTTTCAGGCGATCCCGGCAAAAGGCCGAAACTCTGGCCCACTAAAGGGGAAGACACTGCCCGGTTGAAAGCTAATTTCACACAAAACGCGGTACTGCGAAGGAACAGGAGGAGGATTGATAGCAAGCACAGTAGTAACCACACTCTTGGGGTCTTGCAAAAGCGAGGCGAAAACGGCCTCACCCAGATAGCGGGGACAGTAGCCAAGCGGCATCATGTCGCCTGAGGATTTGGCGTAGGTGCGTAAACCAACGGCTTTCTCATCCACGGGATTTTGAATGTCCAGAAATAGCCTCAGTTGCTCACCTACCTCAAGACTCTCCGCCCGTGAGGATGCTCCCGGAGACATATGGCGAAGTCCGTGAATGAAAAATTTCGTTTTCCATCCCCCTTCAGAAGTTGGCTCAATATCAGAAAAGACCTCCAGAGTATCCGTCTGCCGTAATCCGTTGGTCTGAGCAAGAAACGCGAGTGGGTCTTTCTCCTGCCCTTCCAACCGCAGCCAGGAGATGTACTCGGCGAAATCCGGGCGACTGGCAGGCATCACCCGGTTGGCAAAAAGGGGAAAAAGCGTTTCTGATCTGTAAGTGGCAGACAGTTTCTGGAACTCAGGGAGCGGTGTAAAACCCCCTAGTTCTTGAGCGAGACTGACCCCTTGCAGATAGCGAAACTCAAAAACATCTGCCTGTTGTTGTAGCTGTCCAATCGGAAACCAGCGGCGCGTTTCGGCGTTTTGCCAAGCTAAAAATACGGTTGTCATCGTTCCAGTTTCAAGACATCACGGAGTCGTTGCTGATTGTGCAGAAGGAGGGTCAGAGCAAACTCACGTGCCACGTCGGAGATACGATTCGACGGAATCTGGTCGAATCCCTCCTCAAAGATTTCTGGGGTTAGCTTGTCTAGTGACTGTTTCCAATACTGTGCTGCTGCACGGTGGTATATTGCGGCCTCGGTGAACGCCTCCACTGTTCCCAGGGTTCTCTTGTCCCCCACTGCTCGATATAGCGCGGAGCGCCCCCGGTTCGCATAAGTAGCGATGGACTGTCCCTGATCACGTGTGCTCAACTTCTGTCGTCGCGCTTCGTCGGTCAGCTCACGTCCCATTGAGGAAGCGTGGTCAAATGTTAGAGCAAGCGAACGCTGTATCCCCGTGGTTTCCGCAACGACTCCCCAGTTTTCATCGTGACGGTCTCCATTACCAATCAGAGCATCGAGAAGCAAGTAGCCCACAAATACCTCAGGAGCGGTCTTGATTCCCTCAGGCAATATCCAGCTACGCGGTGGGTCAACAATAGCCAGCAAGGTCAAGACGGCATTCACACTATGAATCGAGTTTCCATAGCGTGTCCGCATCTGTGCGTAGCTAGGATCTACCGTTGCCAGAAGTTGATTCCCTAGAATGAGTTGCTCACCGCGCCTAAGAAACGAGGGAGATACAACCCCATACTCTTTACGCTCCGTGATCGCTAGCTCGTAGCGTGCGTGCGGCAACCCTAGGCACTCACAGAGATACTCCGCAATCTTTTCAGCCCAATCCTCACCGGTACCACGCCGTGCATACTTGAACAACCAGAACGGTTCTCCCTCTTCTTCATTATGTTGGGCATACCAGAACTTGCGCTTGGTTCCCATCTGCTCCAAAGAGCGCGGCCAGTGTTCCTGTAGAGTCACGACCTCAAACATTGCCCCGACCATAGCTTCTGAGTTGCATCACATTATATAACAGAAGATGTAAGGCGAATTTTCGGGACTCAAATGAGATACGATCCTGTGGAATCTCATCGAATCCTCTCTCGAAATCGTCTACAGTTAAAGCATCTAGTTCTGTCAGCCAAATCCTAGTTGCATTAGGACACATCTCAGCAACTTCACGAAACACTTCAAGAGGAGTTAATTGCCTATTTTTACCAGATTCATAGAATGCAGACATCCCCCTACTAGCATATGCAGGAAGAGAGTATCCAGCATCTTTAGTAAATAACCTTTTTTTACGTTCTTCATCCTTTAATAAAGAGCCTAAAGAATTTGCATGATCATAAGTTGGGGCAATCATATAATCCAGATTATATATATTTTTGTATACTCCCCAGTTCTCATCATGACGATCTACGTTCCCAATTAATGCATCAAGCATAAGATAACCAACAAAAATATCATTTGCAGTGTGAATCCCATTTGGCAAACTCCAACCTTTGGGTGATGAAATATTTGTAAGCACCTGCATCACTGCATTAACCGTATGGAGAAAGTTCTTAAATTTAGTACGGTTCTGACGATAGTGTGGATCAGCCATGCTGAGAAACTCTTTCCCTGAGATGAATTTCTCCTCACGGCGCAGGAAAGAGGGTGATGCAACCCCATACTCACCTTCCCATGTCATTGCCAACTTGTAGGTTGCGTGAGGAAGCCTCAAACAACCACAAAGGTACTCAGCAAATTTCTCTGCCCAGTCTTCCCCCGTACCTGCACGAGCATACTTAAAAATCCAGCGTTCTTCGTTGTCTTCCTCATCTCCATCGTGCTTCTTATACCAGAACTTTCGCTTTGTTCCCATTTGCTCCAATGATCTTGGCCAGCTCTCCTGAACCACGATAAGATCAAATGCGGCCACTTATAGCTTCCTGTCTTGCACCTAAGGATTGTCCCAGCTTCCGCCCGCTAAGAATCCCCCGTCAATGGCGATAAGCTGGCCGGTGATATACGACGATGCGGGTGAGGCGAGTAAGAGTGCGGTGCTGACCAGATCGTCGGGGACACCGAATCGATGGGCGGGAATGCGCTGCATCAGCCACTTGACTTTCTTTTCGTCGGACATCATCCCGGCCTCCGTGAGCGGCGTGACAATAAAGCCGGGGCAGAGGCAGTTGACCTGAATATTGTCCTTGGCCCACTCCACCGCCAGTGTCTTGGAAAGCTGTGCGATCGCGGACTTGGTCATACCGTAAACGGCCACATTTCCCAGGCCAATATAGCTGGTCATCGAACCGATCTGGAGAATCTTGCCCCCACCGTTTTTCTTCATCAGCGGGTAGGCCGCCTGCGAGAGAAAAAAGACACCGTCTAAGTTCACCGAAAGAATCGTTCGGTAGTCGTCCTCCGTGAAGTCGGCGGCGGGCTTGCGGCAGTTGATCCCGGCGTTGTTGACGAGAATATCCAGTCGCCCCAGTTCGCTCTCGATCTGCGCGATCAGTCCCTTGCACGCCTCAGGCGTGGAGAGATCGGCGGGCATGATCACGGTCTTGTCCGGCAGTCCAATCTCTGTCGCCAGCGCTTCAAGCTTCTCCTGTCGTGTTCCATGAAGGATCACGGTTGCGCCCGCCTCCGCGTAGGCCCGCGCAATCGCCGAGCCAATGCCACCACTCGCGCCCGTCACCAGCGCGATCTTGCCATCTAAACCGAAAAGTGTCTCTAAAATTGCCATAATATTCTTTCACTGCCCCGTTCACGGGGCAGTTAGCAGATTCAGCTCCGCTACCGCCGACCAGGCCTTACCACCGACCTCGGACTTTGCGACCAGGCGGACGAAGCGTGCAGAGGTGGGGTTCGTAAAGAAAATCCGCTGCAGCTTGGTTGTGTTGGGGAAGTTCCCCGTGTAAGCAGCGCTCCAGCTTCGCCCATCGTGGCTCACTTCAAGCGTGTAGTTGGCGATGCGCCCGTTGGCCTGGCCCTGGCGCGGGAGATACTCGAAGCCCAAGAGGGTTTGCTCATCCCCCAGGTTGATAGTCAGGGTGTGCGGTGGAGCGGGCTCGCGCTGGCTCCACTCCGTGTGCCAGAATGTCTCCGGGTCACCGTCAAAGGCGTTCTGAACATCACCCTCGCTGGGCTCGACACTATCAGCGCTCACCCGCCAGCCGGAGCGGTTCAGGCGTGCCACCGGAATGATCTCTGGCAAGGTCGTGGTTGTCGTCTCACGGGGGGCTAGCCCGGCAACGAGGGCACGCACCACAAGAGTCGTCGCGCCGGATGCTAAGAACGGCTCGGTGTAGCGCTGCTCCGGGCCACCGTTAAGGCTGTAGTTCAAAACGGCCTCCGGCAGCTTGTGGGAAATCGTCACCCGGCCATCTTCCCCCCGCACCACCAGCGGAGCGGCGGTAATCGGCAGGCGGCGGCGGGCCACACTAGCAAGCTCGCCGAGCTTCGGGTTGTAGGGGCGCAGCGAGAAGCGCAGCCGTGCGGTGGTGTCGAGCTTGCACAGATACTTGGCCAGTGGGCCAGGGCCACACGATGCCCCCCCAAGCCCCATCTGGAGCCAGTCTACGCAGAAGCTCACCTCGTTACGCGGAACAAGCTTATTGTACTTTTTCTCTTCCCCTTGACGGTGGCGGGCGTTATCGAGATCCTCGGGCAGAAAATGACTCGCGGACATCGCCAGCGGCTCGTCCTCAGCGACAATTAAAAGACCCGTTTTCTCTTTGTCGAGCAGCGCGGACCAGCGACAGTCCTCTTTATTGCCATTCTCCTGGGGGCGGACATAGGCGATGTACTGATCCTTCACCAGCCCACTCCAGAGTCCAATGTCCATCGCAGCCTTGCGATCTGGGTAGGACTCACTGGGACCGTGCCCCAGCCAGGTAAAATTACTATAGCTGACCGGGGCAGAAAAGCGTGCTCCCAGGCGCGGCAGCGATGGCAGGTTCCCGATGGGATCGAGCCGCCAGTCCACCAGCACCGTACCATCGCGCAGGAGTGTGTAGAGCGCCGTCTGCTCAAAGCCATTGCCCTTAAAGCCCAGCCACTTCGCCTTGACCGTCACCGTGATCGTCCCCCCATCAGCGGAGTTTTTATAGCTAAACGACTCCACGGTCGGGGTGAGGCTGGAGAGCCCCGATTCGAAAAAGCTCGCCCGTAGCCAGCTATCGTTGTCGGTCAGAGCGCGGTAGACATTGAGCGAGAGGCCACGTCCCGAGAGAACAAGCTTCTTGTTATGAGTAAGTTTCTCCAGGATCCCCGTGTCACGATTGAAGACGAACTCAAAGTTGCCGCCATTACGGGAAAAAGAGATACGCCCGGGGCCAAACTTCTGAAGATCAATGATCCACTGCCCACGCGGATCGAGCGGTGCCAAGGCAATAAACGGCGCAGAGCCAGGCAGCCACGGGAGCTTGAGTTGCTCCCAAGCAATCTCATAGTTCTCCTCAGCCCACTCCATCCGCGTGTTCACCAACACGGAGACCTTCACAAAATACTCCGCACCAGGCTTGAGGCTGGGCTTCTTCAGTGGCAGAATCGCACTTACGCTCTCACCCGCCGGACAGCTTAGGGAAGGCAAGTTACCGCTGGCAATTTTCTGACCGTCTTCTGTAACGACATAGTGCAAGGTGTATTCTTTGAGATCCGTAAAGCTGAACTTATTGGTGACACGGATGCGCCCTGCCGCCAGATCCTCGGCAGCAATCTCGATATTCTGGTAGCACTTCTTGACTTCGTAGAGTTTGGGCGTGATTGTGCGGTCTGGTGTCACCAGCCCATTACAGCAAAAGTTACCATCGTTGGGCTTATCGTCAAAGTCGCCGCCGTAGGCAAAGTAAGACTCACCACCAGGAGCTTTTTTGGTCAATCCCTGATCCACCCAGTCCCAAATGCAGCCCCCCATATTGCGCGGCGAGCTCTCAAACGCGGCGGCATACTCCACAAGATTACCCACTGCGTTGCCCATGGCATGCGCGTACTCACACACAAAGAACGGCTTGCTAGACTTGCGCTTACCCTCACTGAGAATATAGTCAACCGTGGGGTACATCACGCTGTCCACATCGGTCACGGAGTTGTCCCGCTCGTAGTGGATAGGCCGCGCCGGGTCCAGCTCGCGCACCCGCTTGGCGGTGGCGGCGAAGTTGACACCCGGCCCCGCTTCGTTGCCCAGTGACCACATCACAATGCTCGGATGGTTCTTGTGGGTCTGAAGCATGCGCTCGGTGCGGTCTAAGTGCGCTTTCTGCCAGGCCACATCGTGCCCGAGGCTCTCCTTGCCGTACCCCATGCCATGGCTCTCGATATTGGCCTCATCAATCACATAGAGCCCGTAGCGGTCACACAAATCGTACCAGCGGGAGTCGTTGGGGTAGTGGGCGCAGCGAACCGTATTGATATTGAAGCGCTTCATCAGGCGGATGTCCTGAACCATGCGCGCCAGGGAAAGTGTCCGTCCTGTGTCCGGGTCGTGCTCGTGGCGATTCACTCCCTTGATCTTGACGGGCTTGCCATTGATGGTAAAGACGCCCGTTTTCCACTCAATTTTGCGGAACCCCACCCGTGTCGAGGTTGCCTCCTGAACCACTCCATTCTCATCCTTGAGCGCCAGCACCACCGTGTAGAGAGTTGGCGTCTCCGCCGTCCACTTCGCCGGGTTCTCCACTTTCAGCCGCACCTCAGCACTGCGCTCCTGGCCGCTGGGGAAGCTATCGAGCAGTGCCTCGGTCAGCCCGATTCGTTTGCCGGCTTTGTCGTAGAGACTGACCTCAACTTTACGGCTCCCCGAGCGCTCACCAGAGAGATTGCGTACCCAGATCCGAGTCTTGAGTGTGGCGTCTTCGTACTTTGCATCAAGCTCAGGCTTACAGAAGAAATCGCGAATCTGCACTTTGGGAGTGGCGTGCAGCCAGACATCGCGAAAGATCCCCGAGTAGCGGAACATGTCCTGGTCTTCTAGGTAGCTCCCATCACACCAGCGATAGACCTCCACAGCAAGCAAGTTCTTGCCTGGTTTGAGATACTTGGTGAGACTAAACTCCGCCGGGTCTTTGCTGTCCTCCGAGTAGCCCACTTTCTTGCCGTTCACCCAGAGATAGAACGCACTATAAACCCCACCA
>NZ_JAYUPA010000647.1:0-4069 GCF_043760365.1 Armatimonas sp. | reverse complement strand
CAGTGGTCCAGCCCGAGTACCGCAACTCCAAAACGCATTGTCTACAACTCCTCGCTGGTCTCCAGCAGCTCCTCGACATCATCGCCCGTCAGCTCATCACCCATTCCGTGGGCCACCTCGTTCATCAGGTGGCGCATGGACTTGGGATCGCTCTCATCCACGCGGTCGGCCAGGTCTGCCAGAGAGTCTAGGGCTTCATCGGTCGAGCGTATCCGCGCGAACCGGGAGACGAGTTTTTTGACATTGTGGCTCTTGCAGCGTGGACATTGTACCTGAGCTGGGCTTGCCAGCACGCCGACTAGCTCCGAGAAGCGCCCAAGCGTGCAGTCGTTGCAGGCAAACTCAAAGATAGGCATAGCAGTTAGTGGGTGGTAAAGCTGGCCTGGAAAAAGAAGCCCTTGTGGTTTGCAGGCGGTGGAGTGGGTGCGCAGAAGAGCATGGTATTGCTGGGCATTGAGATGCAGGTTTCTGCGGGGAGTGGGTGGACACTGCGCACTTCAAGGATCGAGTAGCGCACGCTTCCGTAGGGGCCCGGCTGTGAGACCAGGTAAGCCCCTTCCGGCAGAGGGCGGCTACTCTCCCGAGTGGTGAATCGCGCGGTGGCCACGCACAGTCCGATTATAGAGAGAATTGCAGCGGTGATGGTTCGAGGGCTGACCGGCATACTGGCGTAGCGGCGCACCGCATCACCCACATCGGTTTGTAGCAAGCGCTCGATCTCTTCACGGGAGACACGTGCTCCCAGGGAGGCGAGGGCACGCTTGGTTTCCGCCAGGGCGCGGTACTCGATATTGCAGGCTGCGCAACGCTCCAGATGGCTCCGAATCTCGGCTAGCTCCTCGGCAGGAAGCTCAGAATCTAGAAACGCGGAGAGACGCTCGCAGCAGTGACGGCAGGACACCGAGCTCACCTTAGACTAAAGCCTTCGAGTTTGTGACGCAGTAGCTTACGACCCCGGTGCAGGCGGGAGCGAACTGTGCCAATCGTACAGCCTGTTAGCTTACTGATTTCCTCGTAGGAGAGCTGTTCAATGTCGGCTAGAATCACCGTCTTGCGAAAGTCGGCAGGGAGGGAGGCCAGAGCACGCTGGATCTGTTCGTCAAGCTCCTCATGAAGGGTGACCCGCTCGGGCTCCGTGCGTGCATCGGGAATATCTAAGTAAAGGTTGCTCTCGGAGTCTCCACAAATAGGGGCATCGAGACTCGTGACCCGCATCCGGTTCTTCTTGCGAACGCCGTCCACAAAAAGATTGGTCATGATGCGGAAGAGCCACTTCTCAAAGGGCAGGTCACGGCGGTAGTTCTCAAAGAAGCGGAAGGCACGCAGGAAGGCTTCCTGGAGAAGATCCTCGGCGTCGGCGTGGTTGCCCGTCATCCGGTAGGCGACATGATAGGCCTGCTTCCGGTGGCGCTGCATCAGGCGCTCAAAGACGCCTCCAGGACCACTCCCGAAAGAGGGGTTCTCAATAGCTAGTGCTTCGCTCTCCGCCATAGTTATTCTACTTTACGTGCAAGGCCCATGCCGCGTTCCCAAAAAGGAAAAATATTTATCGCATACTACTGATCTGTCCCTAAGACGCACGGCGTGCCCGAAAAGTTCGCAAGCCCAGCAGTCCCAGCAAACCAAACACTAGGGTTCCCGGCTCCGGGGCGCTGCTGTTGGCCGCCAAGGTGGACGTGATCCATGTCTGGTGAGAGGAGACGCGGGTAACTCCAAAGAGATCGGTGTAGGATGAGTTGTCGCTGCCATCGCCGGCGACCCCATTTATGCTCTCTAGACCATCCAGCCAGCTATGAACTCCCACGACTTTCCAGATACCGCCCTCGTTGATAAAGGTCGCCCCGCCGCTATCTCCAAAGCTGATACTTCCCTCCAGCGCAAGAGGCGTGTTGCTGGAGCCAAACTGGGTGAAGCGCGTGTTGGTGAGAAGAGGGCTATCAAAGTCGGCGATCAGATAGTCGTTTGCGGTCCAGGTGGGAAAGACACTGCTGGTTTGCTCCAGGATATTGGTCGCCGCGCGCCGGGTGCCATCACCGCCGCTGGTATTGCCCGTGCTCCCTATGCCCAGTGCGCCAAATCCCACGGAGTAAGATGTCTGGCCCAGCTCGCCACTGCCCGTGTACAGCGTCGCTGGAGTGACACCCGTAATGGCACTGGTGAGCTTAATCAGCGAGATATCCGAGCCGTTTTCTAGAGTTCCGTTCCAGCCAGGCGCGTTGAACACTTGGGCGACGGAGGCGGAACCAAAGCCAGGGACACTAAAAGTTGCTCCTGTCATGAAAGGCGAGCAGTGTGCCGCGCAGAGCACCCAGTCCGGAGCAATCAGTGTCCCCGTACAGAAACCGAAGTTACCAACAGCATTGAACTGCGCTTGTGCCCCGAGAGTGATATAGCTGCTATCGGGCACATCGTCCCGGCGAATGATTGCCTGGCTGGGGAGAGCTAGGCTCGCTAGGCTCAGTGTGAGAGCTACAAGAAAAAAAGGCTTCATGGGCACTTAGTTCGCCATAAAGCCTGTTTATCCTGCTTCTTATTTGGCTGGGCCATTATCAGTGACATGCATATTGGCAATTTCGATCTCACCGGGCTCTATACCCGCTTTAACACAAAATGTCGCGTGGACATCGGTGTGGTCTTTCGTGGTGCGGAAGGGGAACTGGTACTGGCGCCACTCGGGAGTGAAGCGCACTTGTTTTTGAAACTCCGCGGTGTGCGGCGAGACACCTTCCTCGAACACAATATAGACAGCGGTCTTCTTTGCCGAGCGACCCCAGAACTGGACTGTCAGGTTATGGTTCCCCTCAACGGCTTGGGGCACGGTTTTGAGGAGCTGTGCGCACCAGTACTTGTTGGGATCTATCGCCGTCACCTCCAGATGTAAAGAGTGCTGCTGCCCCACGGGCAAGTCCGGGCTAATCTGGAGCTTCATGGTGCCTAGGGCTGGTTTCTGGACAATAAGATTCCACCCCTGCCTGGTCGGATCTATCAGAGAGGCACCGGTGAGTGGTTTCTGCGCACTCGTCACCGGTGTGGCCAGCTCTTTGCTACTTTTAGTACTTGGCAAATTTTTGTCAGCCGACTCGGGGGTAGGGCGTAGCTTGGTAAGCCCAATTCCACCGGCCACCGTAAGCACCAGAAGCACCACAAGGCCGCCTGGTTTAAGAATCACTTTCATAGTAAAACCTCCGAGGAAACCCGCGACTTTAGTCGCGGGAGGAATCGGGAACCGCATGGAAGTTCCCACAATTGGATTTTCAAATTATCTTTGCCTTGCCTTTCCGCTTTGTTGAAGTTTGTCTGAGTATCTTGGTGGCTATTGCACAATACCAAATTGTGCGATGCCAGGTATGAAGGCACGAAGCCTCTTGAGGTGGACACGGTTTATTTACCTTTACAAGTGAATATAAGGAGTTGAGCCAACACACCGTTTTGGCTCGTAAAACATTCAGACGGCATCAGGATTTTTCTGATGTGGTCTCTAACCAGGCTTGTCCTGGTTTAAGACACGGGGCAATGTAACTTGCCCTATGGACGGGACGATGGGCTTGCCTTTCGTTACTGTCAAAGCCTCCTGCCTTCAGGCGGAGGATAAGTTACACGATTACTAACTCCTTAGAAATATATGCCTTTTTATCGGACGAATCTAAGCCGAAAATAAGGTAATGGCCATAAAATCATTGAAGGCTGAGTCAAACTCCCTACTGACGACAACGTTACTTCTGAGCGTGCTGGGAGCGAGCTGCCGCCGAAGTGAGCTGCCCCAAGGCGCTCTGCCCGCTCCTCTTCCGACGCCCGATGAGGGGATACCTCTGAGTCAGGTCACCTCGGCGGCGCTGCCGCGACCCTCTGCTGTGGCAGAACCGCTTGTGCTTATTCCACGACCCAAGGAAATCTCGTTGCGTGGAGGGGTGGGCTTTGCGCTGCGGCCTGAGACCCCCTTGGTGGTGTTGGGCAACCTGACGTCACAGGAGCAGCGTGCGCTGACAGCGCTGCAAGAGGCCCTCAAAGCACGGCTCGGACAGCCGCTCAAGGTGGTTTCTACTCCCGCTCCCAACGCCATTACGCTGGG
>NZ_JAYUPA010000646.1:0-4075 GCF_043760365.1 Armatimonas sp. | reverse complement strand
TAGGTGGCCTTGAGCGCGTTGAGAAGTCCTCGGCCCTCGGTTTTCTTCGGTTCGCCAAAGCCGCGCTTCGCCATCAGAGCAGAAAGTGCGGTATCCCCGTCAAGAGCATCGAGATTCGCCTCCAAGTCTCCGATAAAATTAGCGATAATCTGATCCTGATCTGCTTTTTTCTGAACCGTTTTCTTTGTCTTTACAACTTGATCACTGATCATCTCAACTTGGTCGTCTATTTTTTTAACTTGATCTGACATATTTACAACCTGATCCTTCTAGTTTCTATTTTGATTTTTGTTGTTTACAACCCGTTCCATCAACCGATACACCGTCGTCCCGGGCACACCAGGCACCGGCTCCAAATGCGTCCCTGGCAGCTCTTTCGCCCGACGAATCGCCTCGCTGACATACTCCTGCCACTGTTGAGGATCATTAAAATAGTACCCCTTAGTTGCCTCAGACAAAGCCGACTTTAGCGTGGGAAGCTTTTCGGCATCGTAGTCAAAGAGATGCAGCCAGAGCCATAGCTCAAAACGGGGATTACTTATAGCTATCTCATACCCGGCTGTTTTCGCTTCGTGACAGACCTCAGGAAGTCTATGCCACTTATCTACATCCACCATCAGCCAGAGTTCATCCCCGAGCATCCAATCTTCAGACGCTTGATAGTCCTTGAGCTTTTTCAAGACTGCTTGCGGCGAGGAATGACCTTGCGGCGGCAAAATCGTCATTTCCACGCCATAGCGTTTCCGCAACGGCTCCAGATAACGCCTCTCCGTCTTGTCTCCTTCAATCGCGACGACAAAAAGCTTCGGGTCGCGTGTGCCAACTTTCCGCTCCAGCAAATCCAGCCCGTCACTCACTTCAGATTTGCTCCCTCGTTTTGAATCTCCTCCAGAAACGCATCCAGCTCTTCGCGGCGCAGATACGGAACCCCACCAAATCGCCCTCGGAGATACTGCCGCTCGATATTGGTTCCCTCAGGAATCTTAAACTCGGCCAGCGACGTCAGACTAGAATGCCCCGTTTCATCTTTATCCACCAACCAAACTTCATCCCGTCGCAAAAGATCATCCGAAAGTAAGTTATCATCATGCGTCGTAAAAATAAGTTGGCTCTCCTGCCGGTTCATTTTACGCCAAACTTCAATGAGTAACCGTGAAAGATTAGGATGCAATCGACGATCAAGCTCATCTATTATAATGATGCGACTCATAGAAGGCATCAGAGATAGTAACAGATCAACCAAACACTGAGTCCCAGCAGATTCTTGGTGTAAATAAAAAAAAGGAATATCCATATCTTCTGAATGCCTAAACTCAAATTCCATTTCACACAAATCATCATCTCTAAGTCCATATATTTTTTTCAATCCAAGATTCGACACATCTGCAACAATTGGCATATCAGTATACGATAATGACTCTTTTAATTTTTTTACTAAATCAGATTTATGCCTGGTATTTAAATGAATTCTATTATCAGTAAATTTCAGGTTAATATCTTGTATACCAGAATCTGCACATTTTAAAATCATTTTAATAAACAGGCATAAGCTTTTTCCTGCATAAAATTTGGGTTCCGAATTAGCATTATCTCCCTCATCAGATATAACTACAAGATCATTGCGAAACCATTGATATGTACTTCTTAATATGTCAGAATTTTTGTTTTGCAGCTCATATATAAATAATTGTTCTTTTCTTGTCCCTTCAACAATAAATTTATAAAATTCTTCATTTTCTTTGAAGACATCACCCAGTTCAATTTTTTTTATACCATCAATAAAATTCCTTAAAAAATACATACTTCCATCAACATACAGCCATTCCTCAATAATCATTGAATCATTACATTTAAATCCGTATTTACAAATATTTTCCCCATTTTTAAAAATAAATTGAAAAAAACTATCACCCTCTATAGATTTTCGATCTAGTGAGTGTGACATTACACCCAAGCTCTGATCCGGGGCATTTATACTAAAAATTAGATGCCGTGCAAACGCTATTGCATATAATAGGTTAGATTTCCCCGATGCATTTGCTCCATAAATAGCTCCGATAGAAAGAACGTTTTTACCATCACCAACAGGCCGTAGGTCTTCAGGGATGCCATCAATTTCTGGAGAGGCCATCATGCTGAAGGTGACGGGCTCGCGGAAGGAGAGAAAATTCCCTACGGTAAATTGAAGTAACATAGCCTGCATTTTACCCGATGGCAGATTGCGGCAGGAATCCCCACCCCGCGCCACGAACCACTCACTATGACAAAGATCGTCTTTCTGGCGGGCACCAAGAGCCATGGGCCGGGTGAACACGAGTATGAGAAGGGCCTGCGGCTGTTTGCCAAGGCACTGGCTCCGTTTGCTCAGACCGAGGTGCATCTCTACGGCTGGCCTGAGGGAGACGCGGAGAAAACGCTGGACGACGCGGACTGTATCGTGCTTTACGCAGACGGTTCCGACCATAAAAAGAGCGATCACCCGCTGCTGATCGGCAATCGTCTGGCGGTGATCGAGCGACAGATGAAGCGTGGGTGTGGGCTGGTGACACTGCACTACGCCACTTTCTGCCCACTGGAACACAGCCAAAAGTATCTCGCGTGGGTCGGAGGGCACTTTGACTACGAGTCGGGGAGCGGGGCGAACCACTGGGAATCGGCCATCCAGCACTTCGAGTCCATGCCAAGCTTTGTGCCGCATGTGATTACCGAGGGAGTGGCACCGTTTGCGGTACGCGAGGAATGGTACTACAAAATGCGCCTCAACCCGAAGACCGTCCAGCCCCTCGTGCAGGTGCTGCCACCCGGGGAGACACTGCCACAGACTGTCGCCTGGTGCGTGAGCCGCCCAGATCAGGCAGGTGGGCGCGGGTTTGCCTGCACGGGCGGTCATACCCACCAGAACTGGGCGCTCCCCGGCTACCAGAAGCTCATCGCACAAGGAATTTTATGGGCCGCCAAGGCCGAGGGCACCCCTAAGTTCGTCCCGCTCGACGATCCGCTCCGTGTGCAGATTCTCACGGGCAGGCACCACCCAGCGCACAACTGGCAGCAGACAACGCCCGCGCTTGCGGAGATTCTGAGCACCGACAAGCGCCTGAGTACATCGGTCTGCGAAAACCCGGAGGCGCTCGATCTTGGCACCACCGATGTACTCGTCCTCAACTACTGCAACTGGGAATCGGCGAGCCTGAGCGCGGGCAAGCGCACGGCGCTGCTTAGTTTCGTGCGCCGCGGCGGTGGGCTGGTGCTCGTCCACTTTGCCAATGGTGCCTGGCGCGACTGGCCAGAGTTCTTTGGCGGGCTCGCGCGTCGTGTCTGGGTGGATGGCAAGGCCAACCACGATGCCTACGGCGGTTTTACAGTGACGGTCACTCAGCCCACGCACCGGCTCACGGCGGGGTTTCCCCTCTCGTTTCCCACCACCGACGAGCTGTACTGCTCACAAGTGGGTGAGGTTCCCGTGGAGCCGCTTCTCACCGCGCACTCTAAAGTAACCAACAAAGACGAGCCCCTAGCCTTCACCTACACCGAAGGCAAGGGGCGTATTTTCCAGACGCTTCTCGGCCATGATGCCGAGGCGCTCCGCACCCCCGCCCACGCCGAGTTGATCCGTCGCGCCGTGGCCTGGGTAGGAAATCGGGAAGTTTTGCCGCTGCCAACCTCTCCCCCCCAACCCCCTCCCCCGGACGTTCGTTCCTCACTGGGGAAGGGGGAGCCTGCAGGCGGGTGGGAAGCCAAGGGCGACTCCCGCTGGCAGGAGCCGCCGCTGGTGGTGACGTGCCGGGTGCGGCTTTTCTCCAAAAGCGGCTTTAATATCCTCGTCGCCAGTAACTATAAAGACTCACCGCGCCACTGGGAAATGTACACGGAAGCAGGATCGGGAAAGCTCGCGGTCTATCTGCCCGGCGCGGCTCCGACCAATATCACTGCAGATTCTGATATTTGCGACGGGCAGTGGCACGCGGTCCGCTTTGAGTACTTACCCGCCAGCGTGAAGCTCTTTGTTGATGAAAAGCGAGCCGCGGAGGCGCAGATTGGGATGGCACATGTCACGGCCGCCATCGGGCCGCTCTGG
>NZ_JAYUPA010000645.1:0-11871 GCF_043760365.1 Armatimonas sp. | reverse complement strand
ACGATGCACAGGTGGTCTCGGATAAGTTTTCCGGTCAGTCCCGTGGTTTCGGCTTCGTCGAGATGGGAAGCAGCGATGAGGCGCAGCAGGCAATTGCGGCCCTCAACGGCTCCAGCTACGGGGGGCGCTCCCTGACCGTCAACGAGGCACGTCCTCGTGAAGAAGGCGGCGGCGGCGGTGGTGGACGCTCCGGTGGTGGCGGTGGCTCCGGTGGTGGCGGTGGCTACGGCGGCGGCGGCGGTGGTGGCTACAGCGGCGGTGGTGGCGGTGGCTACAGCGGCGGCGGTGGTGGCGGCTACAGCGGCGGCGGTGGCGGACGCTCCGGCGGCGGCGGTGACTATGGCGGCGGTGGTGGTGGACGCTCCGGTGGTGGTGGACGCTCCGGCGGCGGCGGACGCTCCGGCGGCGGCGATTACGGTGGCGGCGGTGGCGGCGGACGCTGGTAATCCCCTGGTTAGGTATTAAAATACCCAGCCCCTGAACACAGAGTGCCCCGAGGATGCGGAAAGAGTAAAATCTCCGACGTCACCAGGGCACTCTTTTCTTTGTGCCAGGGACACCTAGCTCTCGGCATGCGATACACTAACTCTTGTGTTTTCGGAAAGAGTCTCTCTCGCTTCACAGACAACCTTGGGCATCGGTGGCCCTGCGCGTTTCTTCTGCGCCCCGACCACGGTGTCGGAGGTTCATGACGCGCTCACGCAGGCACGGAACCAGCACCTATCCGTCTTCATTCTCGGTGGTGGCAGCAACCTTGTTATCGCCGACTCCGGCTGGCCAGGACTTGTGCTTCATCCTAGACTCACGACCCAGAGCGGCCTGACCAGCGGGGCAGGAGTAGACTGGGACACTTTTGTGGATCGTTGTGTCGCCCAAAACTTAGCGGGAATCGAATGCCTTGCGGGAGTTCCTGGAACCGTAGGCGCAACTCCCATCCAGAATGTTGGAGCCTACGGCCAGGAAGTCTCGGAGACGATTGTTTCCGTGATGGCATTGAACCGACAGAGCCTTGAGGTGCGCACTTTCTCCCGCGACGAGTGCCACTTTGCCTACCGACAGAGCCGCTTCAACACCGACGAGCTGGGCCGCTGGCTGATCCTTGAAGTCACTTTCTCCCTCAAAGAAAACGCCCCGCCGCATCTCGCCTACCGCGATCTCACCCAGCACTTCGGCCCCGGTGCCTCCCCCAGCCTTACAGAAGTCGCGACAGCCGTGCGGCAGATTCGGGCAAAAAAAGGCATGGTCGTTGATGCTGCTGACCCCGATAGCCGCAGTGCGGGCTCGTTCTTCAAGAATCCGATTCTCGATGCCACCAAAGTCCCCACAGATGCCCCACGCTTTCCCCAGCCCGATGGCAGCGTGAAAGTACCGGCGGCGTGGCTTATCGAGCGCTCCGGCCTGAGCCGTGGCCAGACACTAGCGGGCGGCATCGGGCTTTCGAGCAAGCATATTTTAGCGCTCGTCAACCAGGGCGCTGGGACAGCCGCCGACGTGGTCGAGGCAGCAAAAAGGGTGCAGGAACATGTCCACCAGCAATGGAACATCACCCTGCACCCGGAGCCGATCTTTGTTGGATTCCTCCCCGATACTCAGCTTCCCGAAGGCGCAACGGCCATCACCGCCGCCAGCTCTTGAACGGCCTGCTGGATTTCCTCCTCAGAGATCACCAGCGGCGGGGTGAACTCTAGAATATCACCGTCGCCCGCAGGCAGAACAATCACGCCACGATCGAGCAGCTTAACCATTAGCTCTCCTGCAAACGCACCGGAGAGCTGGATTCCCAGCATCAGTCCACGCCCCCGCACGCCGAGAATCGTCTCCGGGAACCGCGCCGCCAGCCGCTCCAAGTGCTCGGTAAACAGCGCCCCGCGCTCACGGGCGAGCGCCGGGGCATCAAGGCGCTCCAGCTCGCTGAGTGCGGCAAGGGCGGCGGCGCAGCAGAGGGGATTGCCCAGAAATGTCGAGGTGTGCAGCGCCTCGCCCGTCGAGACGCCCCACGCCCCCATCACTTCGGGCCGTGCAAGACACGCGGAGATTGGAAGCCCTCCGCCCAGCGCCTTGCCGACGCACAAAATATCGGGAGTCACGCCCTCGTGCTCGCAGGCGAACCAGCTACCCGTGCGCCCCCAGCCCGTGAAGACCTCATCCAGAATGAGAACAGCGCCACTTTTCTCACACAAAATTTTTAGCGACTCCAACCAGCCGGGCGGCGGGACGATAATCCCCGCGCGCCCCTGGATCGGCTCGACCAGCACCGCCCCCACGCTCTCGGGCAAACTCTCCAGCGGCTCGCCGTAGGGTTTATGCACGGCAAAAGGCGCGATCAGCCCAGCGAACGGTGCGCGAAAATCCGCTCTATGTGTCACGGCCAGCGCCCCTAGGTTCAGCCCGTGGTAGCCGCCGGTGAACGCGACCACGCCGGGCTTGCCGGTAAAGACCCGCGCCGTCTTCAGCGCGGCCTCCACGGCATCGCCGCCCGACGTGCCAAAGAGTGCGCCACCCAAATCCCCCGGCGTCATCTCGGCCAGCTTCTGCGCCAGTTCGACTTTCATACGGCTGGGATGCACATCGCCCATTCCATGAATCAGTTTTTTGGCCTGCGCCGCAATCGCTGCCGAGACAGCGGGGTTCGTATGCCCGACACTCGCCACGCCAAACGCCGCCGTGAGGTCAAGATAGCGCTGGCCGTCGGCGTCTATCACCGTGCAGCCGTGCGCCTCCTCCCAGAAGATCGGAAACGAGCCATCGTCGGCGAGAAACGTGACGTTAGGGGACTCAAAGCGGCGCAGGGTAGCGGCGAGGGCGCGGGATTTCGGGCCGGGGAGCAACCTACCCCCTAACCCCCGCCCGGCGGGGGGACAATATGGTCAGGATCATAGGGTATTGTATCGTTTTCCGTACCATTTCCAGGGTTCGACGTCGGTTTGATGCAGAGGGAATGGGTCCATGAATGCGTTTCCTGACCCGGAGGGTCACCGGCGTTAGCCCTCAGCGAGAGGAACTTGTTCCCTCGAATAAACGCAGTTTCCGGCAACATACGTCGCTTGGACGTTGAGATCCTCGTCCACAACGACAAGATCGGCGAGAGCCCCCTCGGTGAGGCGGCCTGTGTCGTGCCAGCCTTGCTGGTCGGCGGCGTTGGTGGCGGTCACTTGGGCGAGCTCTAGCCAGCCGAGATTGCACCAGGCGCGAAGATTTCGTGCGGCCTGATCCATCAAAAGTAGCGAACCGGCGAGCGTGCCATCGGCGAGCGTGGCTTTTCCGTTGGTCACCGTGACTTTGTGGCCACCCAAGCCGTAGATCCCATCGCCCTTGCCCGCGCCCTCCATCGCGTCGGTGATGGCGATAAAGCGCGTCGGGCCGACGGCGGCGTAGACCATCGCAATGACTTCCGGTGCGACATGGTGGCCGTCGGCGATGATCTCCACACGAGCGCGTGGATCCGTGAGGAAGACGGGAACGGGGCCGGGGTTACGATGGTGAATCCCGTTCATCGCATTAAAGAGATGGGTCGCTTGCCGTGCGCCCGCATCGAGCGCACTTTTCGTCTGTGCGGCGGTTAAATCGGTGTGGCCCAGCGAGATCATGATCCCGGCGGCGTTGCAAGCGGCCATGAGCGCGTCGCCGCCGGGCTGCTCCGGCGCGAGGGTGATCTGACGCAGCTTGCCCTGCGCCGCCGTCAACCAGCCTGCGAACTCCTCAGCGTCGTAGCTGCGCACGAACTCCTTTGGCTGTGCACCAGGCTTGCCGGGGCTAATATACGGGCCTTCGAGGTGAATACCACCGAGCACCGGCTCCGTTGATGCGGCGACATTAACGAGCGCCGCCGTGATCGCTTCCCGGCTCTGTGTGATCGTGGTGGCGAGCAAGCGTGTCGTGCCATGCGCCGCATGTGTGCGACAGAGAGTCGCCAGTGCCTCGGGGGTGGCATTCATGGTGTCTGCGCCGCCGCCGCCATGAATGTGCAGATCAATGAAGCCAGGTAAGACCGTCAGGCCCGACGGCGTGCCGCTGACCTCGGTAATTTCTACGATCCGTCCCTCGGCAACGCTCAAGCTGCCGTTCTCAATCACGCGCCCCGGCGTGACGATTCGGGCGTTACGCAGCTCCATCAGCGCCCGTCCTGCGGCATGTTCGGCGTAATGGGGTTAGGAGTCGGCTCCGGAGTAGCCAAAGGTGCAGGCGATGGGGAGGGATTCTTCTGCTCTAGTGCCACACGAAGTGCCTTGAGTTCCTCAGCTTGCTTCTCCACTTTCTCTTCCAATGCCGCCAAGCGCGTCTCGGTGCTCTGTGTCGCAGCAGGATTAGGGGTAGGAGTAGGAATGGGAGTGGCCGCCACCATTCCGGGCTTGGCGGGCATCGGCACCGCACGCTGACGCATGATCCAGTAGCTCACACCGCTCAGCATGATGGCGGGAGCAAGCGACACCAGGATCATCGTCCCCAGTGGCTTGGTCTTGGAGCCATCTTCTTTGGGCTCAAAAGCTCTGACGAGGCTAATCGAGAGCAGATAGAGGCCCGCCATCGGAAAGGCCATCATGAGCATGGTCACAGGATCGTTAGAAGGCACAAAAATCGCCGCAAGCGCCGCGATAAGCACCACCGCATGCCGCCAGTAGGTGGTCATGATCTTCGATGTCAGAATTCCAACCCGTGCCAGAAAGAGCAGAATGACCGGAAGCTGGAAAGCGATTCCAAAAGCGAGAATGATCTTCACTGCCAGCAAGATATATTTTGCGGCATCTTGTAGCAGCTCTGCATCGGGAATCTCACTGATATAGCCAACCATCCAGTCAAAAGCGAGTGGAAGAACAGCATATCCGGTTCCAATTCCTGCGAGAAACAGTAAAACAGAGAAGGGAGCAAGAAATTTAACAGGCTCACGCTCTTTATCGGTGAGGGCGGGACGGATAAACCCCCACAGTTCCATCACAAGTAGCGGCAGAGTGATTGCGAGCCCAGCAAAGAAGCTCACTTGGAGCTTGAGGAAAAACGCATCCTGCACCGAGTCTAGCTTAATGACACCAATCACATGGTGCTGCCCAAGCGCTCTCTGGAGCGGCTCATTCAGTAGGTTGTAGAGAGGCTTGAAGAAGTTGTACGTGAGCGTCATTCCCACGACAAGATAGAGCACCGCGCGGAAGATCCGGTTGCGCAGCTCGGCCAGATGCTCGATGAGCTCCATCTGACCATCTGAAGGGAGAGATTTCTTTTTTCCGAATAGTGCCATGGCAAGCTCTATTATATCGGCGAAAAAATGCGCCCCAAAATTTCGGACTTACTCGGGTTTGAAGGCGAGGCGACTCAGCTCACGGTAGCCGATCAGCTTGATGCCCAGCTCGTTGATGAGTGCACGGGTACGCGGATCGGTCATGATCTGGTACTCGTTCCAACGCGCTTCCCAGTTGCCAGTGATATTGCGAATCTCCGCATCATCGAGGCTCAGGTGAACAATAAATTCGGTGACACCGGGCTTCAGGGCACGAAAGGAATCGTAGTAGTGCTTGCGACGGGTCTCCAGAGTCTTGCCCTCGGCGCCCTCTTTGAGATAGTCCAGGAAGACGAAGTTCTGCTTCTTGAGCTGCTGGTGGGAGACCAGAGCATCGAAGCCAAACTCGGTCTTTGCCTGCGCGACACGCTCCGGGGTTGGGTAGAGCACCATGGGCATGAGGCCCGTTTCCTGGCCCACTTTTGTGTAGACAGGGTAGAAAACCCCGGCAAAGAGTGTCCCCATGTGCGAGTCTATGTGCGTGGGCTTGATTCCGAACTCTCGGGCACGCGCGATCTGTGCTCGGATCTCTTTCTCCACCTCGGCGGGCTTGGCGAAACGCGCCGTATCCGTTTCATTGCGATGAATAAAGCCCTCTTTATCGAGCAGGCCGGGGGTTTCTTTAGCGGAGGTCAGCGGTCGCCAGCGGTAGTGTTGCCACTCGCTTGTTAGGGTCAGATGCAGTCCAAAGTCTTTTTCGGGGTGGGCACGGCAGTAGGCCGCGATCTCCGGGAACCAAGGGCAGGGCACCATGATACTGGCGCAGGTCACGACGCCTTTCTCCATCGCCTCCGTGGTCGCGACGTTGACAGAGTGGCACATCCCCACGTCGTCGGCGTGGATCAGTAGTAGTTTATCGGTGGCTTTGTAGCCAAGCCGCTCAGCGAGAGTGCGCTCGGGCATTTGTGTGCGCTTGGGCATTTGTGTTGGTCTTTCCAGAAAGCAAAAGACCTCCCTGAATCGTCAGGGAGGTCTGGAGTGCTACGAGACACTCCCTATTTTTTGAGAGCCGTCTTGAGGGCAGGAGCGGGTATGACCAGCTCCACCACAGTCACGGAGCGGAACTTAGCGGGCATCTTAGGAGACTCAAGCTGCTCGCCAGATTGCATGCCGCCAAAGCCGCCAGAGCTTCCTCCCGCCTGCATGCCAGAGCCGCCCATTTTACCGCCCATCTGCATGCCGCCAGAGCCACTCATCATGCCGCCGCCGCCCATTTGCATGCCGCCCCCCATCATACTCCCCTCACCGTCCATACCGCCGCCCATCATGCCGCCGCCCATCATCCCACCACCAGCACCCGACTGAGGCACCATGGCGTTAAGAATGTCAGAAGGGGCATCGCCTTCGACTTCGGTGAGGGTTTCTGTCTTGATGATCTTGCCCGCTTTATAGCTGAACCAGATCGTCCGATCCATCTTGATCTTCGCATTCTGGATCTTTCCCGCACCACCAAAGATCTGCACATTGCCCTGCGCGTTGTAGGTCTGACGGATCTTGGCACACTGGTAGCCACTCTCCCATTCCAGCCCTTCCAGCACATTGGTACAAGGCACCATGGTAGGGACATCCAGAGTTGCCCACTCCAGCAAGATCGGCGCACGAGTGGTCCACTTTTGGCCGATGCGACGCTTACCGCCCAGCTCAATCATGGGCAGTGCGACATAGGCACCCGGCCGGGCCCCATTGGCGATCCCTGGATCGAGCACTCTACCGGACGAGCTTACCGTGCGGTAGCGCGACTTGAAGTCGTAGATATCTTGCAGTTTCGCAGAACCGGCAGGAGAGGAAATGCTGCCATCCTGAACCCGATCCCGAATGAAGTAGTCGCTGGGCCCAAGGCGATCTTCCGTTGTGCGGGTGTAGTTGGCCTTGACAGTCTGAACAGGAAGCCGGAACGGCCCTGCCGGTTGGCCATCGCCAAAGGGGTTGCCCCCCTGCATGCCACCGCCCATTTGCATGCCGCCGCCACCGCCCATCATGCCGCCCCCCATCATGCCGCCTTGCATGCCGCCAGAGCCCATCATACCGCCGGAGCCACTCATGCCCCCAGGGCCGCCCATCTTGCCCCCAGGGCCGCCCATCATGCTGCCGGAGCCACCTTGCATGCCTCCACGGCCACCCATGCCGGGGCCACCACCACCCATCATGCTGCCGCCGTCATCGGTACCAGCGCCGCCCATCATGCCACCGGAGCCACCTTGCATGCCTCCACGGCCACCCTGCATACCCCCCATACCACGTCCGGCAGAGGCATACCCACTGCGGCTCCGAGGGGCGACTGTGGTGGTGGGCACTTTGGCATCGTTGACAAACTCGACATCCGTACGCTGGCGGTACTGGCTCTGCTCTCCTACCTGGAAACGGTAGGCAAGCGAGATCCCATCCGAAGGCATCCGCAGATCGCCCCGGTTGTTCACCGTCAGGGTCAGGGTCTGCTTGCCAATCTTTTTATTACTCGCATCATAGGCGATCAGCTCCAGAGTGTGCGGGCCGTCCTCGACGCCATCCAGAACCAGTTGAGTCTCTTCATCGCGAACCTTGGCCTTGGTGTTCCAGAGCAGGTTCACCATCACCCCGACTTTATCCGTGTAGATCAGGTCGGTCTTTACCTCGCGGCCTTGCTCAGGAATCATGACACCCGCGCGAAACTTACCATCCACTCCCAGAGCGAGGTACTTGACCCCTTCCAGAGCGGGACGGGGAATACGAATTTTGACGGTCTCACGTACGGTCGCTCCGTTCTGCGGACCGGCAACCTGGAAGCGAACCTCCTGAGCTACGGAAACCGCTGTCACACCAAGGGTGACGAGAAGCGTGCCTAATACCTTGTTCTGCATACTATCCTCACTTATAAAAACGTTCTTACCGGGAGCCTGGCAGCCCTGTCGGCCCGCCTTGTCCCTCGATAACCTGCGTGCCCGCCGGAAGCGCAAAGTGCGCCGCCGGGATACTTCCGTTCAGTTTGATTTGGGAGGCTTGCATGGTCTGCACCCCTCCCACATTCTTAATCTCTAGCTTAACCGGAAGCGTAAACCCCGGTGTTGTGCCCAGATACACCACAGAGCCCGTGCGTGGGTTTGTGTAGATGTCGCAAGCGATCCCTGCAACTGTCGCTTTGCCCGTCTTCTGTGCTCCGGCCAGCACCTCGCTGGCTTGCGAAAACACGGTGTTGAGACCATCCTCAATCTTGAGGTTCATCTTTTGTGCCGCTTTGTTGGCGGGAATAAAGAAGAAGGCCCCCTTCTCATTAACGACATAACGCACTTCCCCGAGCGCCTTGTCTTTGTAGTCCATACGCGCCTTGGCACCACTCACAGCCACCTGAAAGACCTGTGTGTCCTTGGAGCCGCTCTTGGGAGCCATGACAGTTGTCACAGTAAACTGTGCCGTCTTGGCCAGGTTCGCCCGTGAGAGCGCCCGCTTTGTTGCATTTTTCAGTTGTGGTGCTTTTTGCATCGCTTACGCCTTGTTCGACCCGTCTCCTGCCTTTTCCTTCAATCCATGGAGCGTTATGGGTAAATTTTGTGACAGATATTTTTTACCCATTCTACCGCCTTGCTGTCGGTAGGCACAGCGTGGTGCCAAAACGCACTCCTCGCAGCGCGGCTGCTGCGCTAGGCAGACCCGCCGCCCGTGCCGAATAAGATGCACATGGTACGGATAAACCTCGGCATCTTTGAGCTGGCTCTGGAGCGCCGCGTGTGCCTTTGCCTCCCCAAGTTTCTCGCTAATGAGCCCGAGTCGGTGCGAAACGCGATAGACATGGGTGTCCACGGGCAGCACGGGGCGCCCTAGCGAGAACATTAGAACACACGCCGTTGTCTTTGGCCCCACTCCGTGAAAGCTGTTGAGAAACGCCTTCGCCTCCTCGGTGGGCGTTGTCTTCAAAAACTCTAGATCCGTCGTGCCGACCCTCTCATAAATTTCCTGAAGCACAGCGCGCAGGCGCGGTGCCTTGGCATCGGCGAGCCCGCCGCAGCGAATGGCAGCGGCGATCTCTCGCACTTCCGCAAGACGCACCTCGTCCCAGCCGCCCGGAAACGCCCGCCGTAGGCTATCAAAGGCACGCCCACTATTTACATCCGACGTTGCCTGGGAGAGAATGGTCTGCATCAACGCCTCCAGTGGCTCCCCGTGCGAGCGCCACTGAAGTATCCCGTATTCTTTGTCTAGCTCCTCACAAACCCACCCCGCACTTGCTTTCTTCACGGGTGCAATTTTACCCTATCCCGAAATCCGCCAAGCCGTGGAGGCGAGAGCACACGTAAGCGGCTACAATACCCCTAGGAAACGGAGGTAAGTTATGCGTGTGCTTGTGGGTGTGGAGGACAGCAACGGGGCTGAGGAAGTCTCGGGCTGGGTGAAGGGCTTTGGTTTTCAAAACATAACACAGGAATGGATGCACGTGGTGCCCTCGCAAGCGGGAACCGTCTGGGCACTGGATCCCTTCCTTGCTGCCGGTAAGTCCGAGCAGCTACAGGAGCAAGCGGCGACCAAAATAGAGACGACTCTGCGGGAGCACAGTGGAGACATTCCCGTGCGAGTGCGGATCGGCAACCAGACGACGGAGCTGCTCAACCGTGCCGACGAGACGAAATCAGATATGATCGCCGTGCGTGGCTCTAATAAGGGGGGCTTAGCGGCGTTTTTGCTAGGTAGCGTTGCCCGTGCCCTGGTCGAGGGCGCGTCCCAGAGTGTGCTTCTCACCCGAGGGACACCGCCCCAAGCCCCCCTAAAACTCCTGGTCTGTACGGATCACTCCGAATATTTGGAGAAAGCACTGGAGAAATTAGCGGGCTGGTCGCCCCAAGGAGTGGGGCAGCTGACGCTACTACATGTCCTGCCGACTGCTTTTAAAGCCGACATGAACCACCTTGCCCAGGAGATCGCTCAAGAGGTCTACGGTCGGCCAGTTCGTGAGCCCGAGGAAGTGAGCGCCGAAGCGGCAGCGGCTCTGGGCGCAAAGCTCGGCCTGCCCCCCGAAGCCATCCACAGCCACGTCGCCACAGGCTCAATCTCCCAGGCTATTGAAGCCGTGCTGGAGGAAACGGGGGCGGACTTGCTGGTGCTTGGCGCAAAAGGCCACACGCTTCTGGAGCGCCTCACCCTGGGAAGCACCTCGTTCCGCGCCGTCACCACCTGCCCGAAGAGCGTCCTGGTGCTGCGGGCGTAGTGCAACTTTGCCAACATCGCCCGCTGCGGCGATAGAATAGCAGTATGTTTGATGTTCTTGTAATCGGGGGCGGGCACGCGGGGTGCGAGGCAGCACTGGCTTCGGCGCGGCTGGGCTGCAAGACGCTTCTGGTGACAGGGCGCTTGGATCGGATTGGGTGGCTGCCGTGCAACTGCTCGATTGGTGGCCCGGCAAAAGGCCATGTGGTGCGAGAAGTAGACGCGCTAGGCGGGGCGATGGGTGTCATCTCCGACGCCACTCTCACGCACATCCGGATGCTCAACACGGGTAAAGGCCCCGCCGTTCGTGCGATTCGGGCGCAGGTGGATGTCGAGAAGTACCCCGCCGCGATGCAGGCGTATCTCCAAAACCAGCCGAATCTCACTTTGCGTGAAGCAATGGTCGAAGCGCTGATCGAAGAAGGCGGGCGTATTTGTGGCGTGACTCTTTCGGATGGGACGCAGCTTCTGGCCAAGACGGTCGTCGTGACGACGGGGACGTTTCTGCGCGGGCTCTGCCATCGCGGCGAGGATAAGTGGGAGGCGGGGCGCAACGACGAGGCGGCGGCCTATGGGCTCTCGGCGAGCTTATCCTCACTGGGCTTTCCGCTGCTGCGGCTCAAGACGGGCACGACGCCCCGGATGGATAAGAACACGATTGATTTTGCACGCACTGAGGCGCAGCCAAGCGAGCCCGACTGCCCTTCGCTGAGCTTTCGGACACCCAAGCGCCTGCACAATGGCCTGCTCTCGGCCTATCTGACGTGGACCAACGAAGCGACCCATCAAGTCATCCGCGAGAACCTCCACCGCTCGGCGATGTATGGCGGACAGATCGAGGGGGTCGGGCCGCGCTACTGCCCGTCTATTGAGGATAAAGTGGTGCGCTTCGCCGATAAAGAGCGCCACCAGGTGTTTCTGGAGATCGAGGGCTGGGACACGCCGCAAGTCTATGTGCAGGGCATGAGCACGAGCCTCCCCGCCGAAGTCCAGGCGGAGTTTGTCAAGACGCTCCCCGGCCTAGAGGATGCCGTGATGCTCAAGCCCGGCTACGCCGTGGAGTACGATGCCGTCCCGCCGACCGAGCTCACGTCAAGCCTCATGACCAAGCGCATCGAGGGGCTTTTCTTTGCCGGGCAGATCAACGGGACATCGGGCTACGAAGAGGCAGCAGGCCAGGGGCTGATCGCGGGCGTGAACGCGGCGCTCTACGTGCAGGGCCGCAAGCCGTGGAGCCTGACCCGCAGCGATGCCTACATGGGTGTCATGGTGGACGATCTCGTCACCAAGGGGGTCAGCGACCCCTATCGCCTGCTCACCAGCCGCGCGGAGTTTCGCCTCACCCTGCGCAACGACAACGCCGACCTGCGCCTCACCCCGATGGGCCGCTCCCTCGGCCTGGTGGGCGATGCCCAGTGGGAGATCTTCCA